>JAAYJN010000149.1 GCA_012522935.1 Candidatus Cloacimonadota bacterium
CAACATAAATAACAGTAATCAATACAATTATAATTACAATAAGTGACTTTTTTGGGGGAATGCCTTTAAAATGAAGTTTGCTGCGCAAGCGGATTAAACTAACCACGAATTACTCTAATTACAAGGATTTCACTAATCCAAAATAGACCTGGCATTAGCGAAGCCCCTGGTCTCTGGTCTCTGGCCTCTGCTCCCTAAGAAAAAGCCCCCAACGCAGTGTCGGGGGCTTTTTTATATATCGTCAGATATAATCCTACTTCATCAGGATCATCTTTCTGGTGCTGTTGTATTTGTCAGCGTGCATCTTGTAATAATAGACACCACTGGAAACAGAGCGGTTGGAATTGTCCCTGCCGTTCCACACAACAGTGTAGGTGCCGGCAGCTTTTGTATCATTGACCAAAGTTTTCACCAGCTGGCCTTTGATATTGTAGATTTCGATGGTAACGGGTGATGCATCCTGCAAGCTATAGGTAATGGTGGTTTCGGGGTTGAAGGGGTTGGGGAAGTTTGCATTCAGGGTGGTGGCAAGCACTGGAGTGACAGGATCATCGATATCAGGAGGGTGGTGCACATACACGTCGTCCACCATCAAGATGGAGCCGTTCTCAGAGACGCAGTTGATGCCGATATAGATGTGGTGTTCATAAAAGCTTGTGAGGTCGTAAACATATTCTGTCCACTCCTCAGGAACTTCGATATAATCTCCACCATGGAAGAACTGGAAATAACGAGGAATGGGCACCCAGGTAGATATACCAAATCTGAATCTTGCCAATCCATGTTCAGCGTTGTAGCTGCGAGCCCAGAATCTGAATTCATTTGTGAGTCTTATCGCAGGGGTGATCAGCCAATCGTTGTTGGCACCATCCACTGCTGCAAAGCAAGCGGCTACCTTGCTCCCTCCATGCGGCTGGGCGTTTTGCAAGGGAGGAATGGTGGCGGAAGGGGTAAAGATAATGAAGGATTGCGGGGCTTGGGCGTTTTCCCAAGTGGTGTTTGGGATCCCGATAGTGGGGCTTTGATCCACGTCCACCAAAGTCCAGGGTAATAATTCCATGGCGAAATCATTGTGGCTTTCAAATCCATCTTCAAAGCCCACCAGGGAAGGTGGCATAATAATATCCAAGATTGTAGTTTGATATGACTCCACCTCCACGTTTTCAATTATTATTGCCCCATAGCCATAGAGATGGGGAAACACGGTGTGCGCTCCAGATACTGCCTGAATGCTGTACTCACCGTCTGAATTGGTTTGGGTAAAGGCTCCTGAGCAATTAACCCAAACGCCTTCGATTGGATTACCCAGATAGTCTCGGATTGTGCCGGCGATGGTGCCGAAATGGTTGATTTTGGTAATTACATTGGAAAAAGTGGGAGCGGAGGATACGTTGCCTGAGTAGATGGATTTTACTGCCCATTGATAATCATTATCTGGCAGAAAATGCCACTCATTATCTTGAAACGAAGTTTCCTCCATGGGATCGGGAGTGAGGCGAGTCCACCGTCTTTCATTATTTTGATAGGCTGCCGGAAAGCGCCAGACACGGTATCCGAGGAAGGCACGGTCTTTCCCTTCATCTTGCCCAAGGGCGTCGCCGCCAAGATTGGAATCCTCCAAGTCAGGATAATCCGCCCAATCACTGAGGAGAGGAAGATTGGTATCGGAGTTGTGGAAAGTGACACCGCCCTCTTCTTTGCCAGAGCTGCGGATGCTAAATTCAGATATCGGGAACCTGATCTCTCCACTCGGCATATAGATGGTGATATCATCAATAAACCACACGCTGTGAACTCCATGATCCTGGGTACCCAAGGCATGGAAAGCAAGTTTAACATACTGGTCTGCAATGGAATCAAGGGGTATAGTGATGGGCTCTTGATAACGATTCCATGCTATGGGCAGGGTTGCTGAATCCCAAAGCACCGTCCAAGTATTCCCGTCGTCTGTGCTGGCTTTTACGTAGAAATGATCACCATACGTGCTGCCCAAAATACAATAGCTCCAAAAACGTAAGATTGAATTGGGGTGGCAGGTGAATTGGGGGGTGATCAGCCATTCATCCTGCTGATCATAATCCCACCACAGACCTGCTTGCCCGCTGCCACTGTGCGGATTATTGGCGTCAAACGTAGATATATAGCCCTGTTTGTGCCAAGTTGCCAAATAACCCAAGCTGTTTACGGTTGTATTATTGATTATTAGGCTCCAATCTGCGGGAGGGAAATCGTTTGTTTCAAATCCCTCTGTAAAATAAGGATCATAAACTGCAGGATTCCAAGTGAGATTGACGTAGGTTCCCAACTCTTCAGCCACCAGTTGAACAGGAATAAAGGTGAGTTCTATGAGGATGACGTCTATTATAGTAGGCTGTGACACAAATATTGCAATCCCATTTTCGGTGACGGATTGATGTCCCTCTTTTGAATAGACGACGGTATGGAACCCATAAGGCAAGGCGATGCTGTAGTAGCCTTGGGCGTCCGTGACGCCGGTATATTCACCTGAAGTGATGCTGACTCCCTCGAGGGGCAGAGTTGTTTCGTTGCTTCTAACGGTGCCAGTGAGGGTTCCCGTCGTGAGGGTGGCGGGAGGGTCAGAAAAAGCGGGGACGGAAAGGGCGTTGTCTGAATACACTGCATTCATAGCATGTTTAGACAGGTCATCCGGCAAAGATTGCCAGGAGGCTTCAACCTCAAGACTGGCTTTGTCAGGCGGGGGTGTTTGTACGGTGAGAACCCCGTATTGGCTGTCTGTAACACCTGAGGCAAGCAAAGATGTAACCATGCCAAGTGTAAGCGTGGCAACGAGGAATAATGATAAACGTTTCATGGCGTTTCTCCTCTTTAAGGTTTAGATAATGTTTATGATCAAGTGCGTTACAGAATTTTCCAAACGCAAAATCAAATTATCAAGTTTGCAGTCTTTAGGTGCGAATATCCAATAGTTATAAATCCAGTCAAGAAAAAAATGAAGTTTGCTGCGCATGTGAGAGATTAGAGGCCAGAGGGGTTCGCTTCGCTACTCCAAGGAGTAGGAAACGAGGAACAAGGAGCCAGCCGAGTCTCGCTATGTTATAGAGGGGAGGATAATATAAGCCACAACCATAAAAACCCAAATTTTTCATTTACGCAACATACTGCTTCCCTGTTAACCACCCTTGTCTCTCCTTTGTCTCGGCAAGGGTGAGACAAAGGAGAGACAAAGGAGGCTAATGGGCAAGACGCACGCTGTCTGAGCCCTAAGAAAAAGCCCCAAAACCTGGATGGGCTTTGGGGCTATGGCTATTTGCCAGTAAGATGGATTACTTCATCAGGATCATCTTTCTGGTGCTGCTGTATTTGCCAGCGTGCATCTTGTAATAATAGACACCACTGGAGACAGTGCGATTGGAATTGTCCATACCGTTCCACACAACAGTGTAGGTGCCGGCTGCTTTTGCATCATTGACCAAGGTCTTCACCAGCTGGCCTTTGATGTTATAGATTTCGATGGTGACGGGGGATGCTTCCCTCAAGCTGTAGGTAATGGTGGTTTCAGGGTTAAAGGGGTTGGGGAAGTTTGCATTCAAGGCAGTGGTAAGGGCAGGGATATCGTTATCGTCTGCATCAGTGCCACCGGTAATCTTGAAATCATCCACCATGAAGAAGAATGCGTCGTCTGACACACAATTCAATCCGATATAGACAGGAGTGTCTGCATAGGAACCGAGAGGATAGGTGTATTCCGTCCATGTATCAGGAGCTGAGACGTAGCCGTCGCCACTAATGATGGTGAAATCTGCAGGGTTGGTTCCGGTGGTGGATACTCCAACCTTGAATCTTTCCAATCCATATTGAGCGGTGTAGCTGCGAGCCCAGAACTTCAGTTCATCCACACCTGTAAACTGAGGTGTAATCAGCCAGTCGTTGTTTGCAGTGGTAGTGGCTGCAAAACAGGCTGCGTATTTGATGCCTGTGTGAGGATCAGCATTTGCCACGGGAGGTGTGGTTGCGGAAGGCACAAAGATGATGTATGCCTGAGGTTGGTAGGCATTATCCCAATTGGTATTTGTGATTCCGTAGGTGGCGCTTTGATCCACGTCCACCAGTGTCCAGGGAGCAAATTGGATAGCGAAGTTTGCATAAGTTTCAAAGCTATCTTCAAAGATCACCTGGGATGGAGGCAGGATAAAGTTTACAGTGGTGGTCTGATTTGTAATCACCGTAACGTTATCGTGAGTGACAGATGCATAGTTCGGGTGGCTGGCGGTCACGCTGTGTGTGCCGGCTATTACTTGCATGCTGTATGCACCGCTGGGGTTGGTGGTGGCGGTGGCGGCTCCACAAGTGATGGTAGCCCCGCCCACGGGTGCATTTTGCTGATTGCGGACGATGCCGGCGATGGTGCCGATTTGGGTGATTCTGGGAACAGCGTTGGAGAAAGCGGCAGGGGAAGCTGCGCCACCGGTGTAGATGGCTTTCACTGCCCATTTGTAGGTGCCGTCTTCCAAGGTGCTCCACTGGTTATCCTGGTATGCTGTTGCGCTGATGGGATCAGCTGTGAGAGAGATCCAGGAAGCTTCGCTGCCTTCGTATCCTTGTATCAAACGCCAGACCTTGTAGCCAAGGAGGGCTCTGGAGGCGTTGTGATCTGTATTATCGATTTGGACGTAAGGTGAGCTGCTTCTGCGCACGCCACTTTCTTGCAATGCGCCAAAGCTGAGCCTGGGTGCATTGTCATCATTGTGATAGCTGACGTCGCTCATAGTGATCATGGGAGCAGAGGAGGGAGCGCCATAACCAACGTATCCTTGGATACACCAGTTGTAGTTCAAGTCTGCAAGCTCAATCAGAGTGGACCAAGCGCCTTGGAAATACATCATATTGCCAAAGCCATTCACTGCGGGACCAGCATCACAACCGGCAGGATATCCTTCAGTTACATTACAACGATAGCCAAACCACAACTCTTCTGTTCCGGTGATCGAAACAGGGCTGGAAAGCACGACGGTATTATATGTATCAAGTGAAGGCGTGAAGGGTTGATCCACAACTTGCTGGGCAGGTGCCGCGGCAGTGCCACCTGTCCAGACGCGGATACTAAAAGTTCCGGCTTGGGCAGGCCAGGCTTTCACGGCATGGAGGCTTTGTCCGGCATAATCTGCCATCACAGAGGCAGGGAAACGGATGGCAACATCAAAATCTGCTGCTCCACCGGTTCCAATACTGTTGTTACTGCTTCCGCTATCGTAATGCAGCCAGTCTCCATCACCGCCAGCACCGGGTGGTTGCCAGGTGATATTGACGTCATTTACCACTTCTTCAGCTACCACGCCTCCCGGGGGAAGGGTGATTTCTGTAAGCACGAAGTTTTGGGTGGTGGTTTGCA
>JAAYJN010000150.1 GCA_012522935.1 Candidatus Cloacimonadota bacterium
ACTTGACAAAAAACGCCTATTTAATATCCTGGCATACAGATACTGATTAATAAGCCATTCCTTTTGGAAGAGCACGTTGCCTGCTTCTGATGTGACGGCTTAAACTTATGGGAGACAATATATTATGATTGATCAAAACTACAATGCCGACAATATTAAGGTGCTGAAAGGGCTGGAGGCTGTTCGCAAGCGTCCTGCCATGTATATCGGCGGCACCTCAGAGCGCGGCTTACATCACCTTGTATATGAGGTTGTGGATAACTCCATTGACGAAGCTTTGGCAGGTTATTGCGACGATATCAGGGTGACTCTTACTGCGGATGGAGCCGTTGAAATCTCAGACAACGGCCGCGGTATTCCCGTGGACTTGCACCCGGAGATGAAAATCCCTGCTGTTCAGGTGGTTATGACCGTATTGCATGCCGGCGGCAAATTCGACGATAAAAGCTATAAGGTATCCGGCGGCTTGCACGGAGTGGGCGTTTCCGTGGTGGTGGCTCTTTCTGAATATCTGGAAGTGCGCATTCATAAGCATGGGAAAATACACTATCAACGCTATGAGCGGGGGATTCCCGTCACCAAATTGCAGGTTTTGGGAGATACAGATCGCAATGGCACCTTTATCACCTTCAAACCGGATCCCACTATCTTTGAGACGGTTACCTTCTCTTTCGATTACCTCACCACCCGTCTGCGTGAGCTGGCTTTCCTTAATGGTGGCGTGAATATCGTGCTGGCAGACCAGCGTGACCATCGCATAAATGAATTCAAACATGAGGGTGGCATCGTGAGCTTTGTGGAACATCTGAACCAAAATAAGAACCCCCTGGGCACAAAACCCTTCTATATGTCTGCCTCCAGAGAAGGTATGGAAGTGGAGCTTTCCCTGCAATACAACGAAGGATATCAGGAAAACATCTTCAGTTTTGCCAATAATATCAATACCATCGAGGGCGGAACCCACCTCAGTGGCTTCAAGGCGGGGCTCACACGTGCGGTAAATAACTATATCCGCAGCGCAGATTTGCTCAAAAATGAGAAGGTCAGCCCCACCGGTGAAGATATCCGCGAAGGCATCACGGCTGTTTTGAGCGTGAAAATCGGCGATCCCCAGTTTGAGGGGCAGACCAAGACCAAGCTGCAAAACAGTGAAGTGGAAGGCTTTGTGGCATCCACCGTGTTTGAAAAACTGAATACCTATTTTGAAGAGCATCCCAATGAAGCCAAGACGATTACCATGAAGAGCATCCTTGCCGCCCGCTCCCGCGAGGCAGCGCGCAAGGCACGTGAGCTCACCCGTCGCAAATCAGTCTTGGAAAGCGGCTCCCTGCCCGGTAAATTAGCGGATTGCAGTATCAACGATCCCACCAAGACGGAAATCTTCCTGGTGGAGGGTGATTCTGCAGGCGGCAGTGCCAAGCAGGGGCGCGAGCGCAGCTTTCAGGCCATTCTTCCCCTCTGGGGCAAGATGCTCAATACAGAGAAAGCACGGGTGGATAGGGTGTTAAACAACGATAAGATCCAACCCATCATCCTGGCACTTGGTGCCGGAGTGGGGCAGGATTTTGACGTCTCCAAGATTCGCTATCATAAGGTGATCATCATGGCAGACGCAGACGTGGACGGCGCCCATATCAGCACCCTGCTGATGACCTTCTTCTATCGCTATATGCGTCCCCTCATCGAAAACGGCCATCTTTATATCGCCATGCCGCCGCTCTTTTTGGTGCGCAAGGGCAGACAAAAGAAATATGTATATACGGAAGGGGAGCGTGACGAAGCAATAGCTGAATTTGGAGATAAAGGCGTGATTGTGCAGCGCTATAAGGGCTTGGGTGAGATGAACCCCGACCAGCTCTGGGAAACCACCATGGATCCCAGCTTGCGCAGCCTTATCGCCGTCAAA
>JAAYJN010000151.1 GCA_012522935.1 Candidatus Cloacimonadota bacterium
AATTATGTCATCAAGACAACATTGAATCATCTGAAACCGACTGTCTGTTTGAATGTGCATATCAAAAATCCTGTTTACAAAATTATGATGTCACAATAGCAATAGCCCATATTTTGTCAAGAAGTATTTGGTGCTAATTAGGAGTTTTTTCACAGCCTCTTTAGCCGGTAAGCTCACCGCCCTTGTACCCCCCGGCTAAAGCCAGGGGGTACAAGCGGTGTGCCGATCAGCTAATGCCAATATTACCAATCGCTTACTGAGTTTGCTATCCGTTATTCATCCAAGAGCCCTTCCCTGTTAACCACCCTTGTCTCTCCTTTGTCTCGACAAGGGTGAGACAAGGGTGGTACAAGGGTGGCTAATAAGCAACGCAGTATCGGGGGCTTTTTTAGATATCGTCAGATATAATCCTACTTCATCAAAATCATCATTCTGGTGCTGCTGTATTTGCCAGCTCTCATCTTATAATAATAGACGCCACTGGAGACGGGGCGGTTGGATTGGTCGGTACCATTCCAGATAACGCTGTGGCTGCCGGCAGCTTTATGATCATTGACCAGGGTCTTTACTGGCTGACCTTTGATATTGTAGATTGTCAGGCTCACGGCACCAGCCTCCTCGAGGCTGTAACTGATGGTGGTTTCAGGGTTGAAGGGGTTGGGGAAGTTTGCATTAAGAGCCGTGATAGCGGTGGGCAAGTGAGTATCATCGGCAGATACGATGACGATTTGGATGGATGCGGGGGCAGATTCCCCGGCTACATACTGGGCGGTAACTTCGGCATGATAGGTGCCCAGGGGCAAGTCATCAAAGATCCACATCAGTTCCACTGTTTCACCCATCAATTCCCCATCCAGATACACCTTGTAGGTTTCCAGGGGTGAGCTGGGGTCAACGGGCACTTCCCACATCAGCATCACAATATCCTCCAGTTCACAACTGAGGTTGGAGGGAGGCGTGAGGTTATCTGCGGAATACCTCTCCGAGCGATAATAGCTGAAGGTGCCGTCATAATTTCCCACCACCAGGTCCAGATCTCCATCATGGTCCAAATCCACCAGTGCAGGGGTGGCGTTTTGGCTGGTGGTGATGCCGCTCACCAGTTCCGTATCCAGCGTCCAGCCCATCCGGTATCTGTATGCCACCAGATTGCCGATGAGATTGCCTGCCACAAAGAAATCAGGATTGCCATCCAGGTTCCAGTCACCCAGGGTGAGCACACAGTTTGAACCCACGTCTATGCCGGAAAAGAATCCGGTTACTGCTTGCCATTCCGGCTGGGTGGCAGTGCCTGTGTTTAGATAATGCTTCATGGTGCCGTCTTCCGCTCCGATAAAAAGGTCCAGATCGCCATCGCCATCCCAATCCACCAATCTGGGAGAGCTCCATCCGCCCACATTCACCGTTGGCAGATATCCGCTCAATTCTTCAAAACCATCACCCGTATTGCGATGGAAATAGATATTGCCGCTCAGATCGCCAATCACGATATCCGGCAAGCCATCGCCATCCAGATCGCCCACAGCCACGCCGCTGTAGATGGAATGGCGCAGGTCTCCAAATACCTCCGGTTCCTCTTGCCAAGCGGGGGCATAGGGGGTGCCCACATTGCGGTAAAACTTGATATATCCCATCTGGCTGCCGCTGATCATATCATAATCGCCATCGCCATCCCAATCGTAAAAGACGGGATTGCTGGCGGCGCCCACATCTATCACTCCGCCAAAGATGCTGGTATTTTCCACCCAGTTGGGAGCTTCCACAGTGCCTGTATTATAATACAGAAACAGCATGCCATTGGCGGTGCCGTATAGCAGCTCCAGCTTGCCATCGCCATCTATATCCGCCAAAGTGGGGGAATTCCAGTAGGTGCCCATCCCCAAGCCGGCAAAGAGTGCGTTATTGGGTTCCCACAGGGGCTCAGAGGCGCTGCCGTTGTTTTGATAAAAGATAAAGCCCTGCCCATCTCTGCCACAGAGGATGTCTATCAAACCATCGTCATCCCAGTCGCAAAAGATGGGATAGGCATACAGGCCGATATTGCCCACGTGGAGGGAATTGTCATTGGTGAAGACGGCTTGGGAAGAGCTGCCGGTGTTAAAAAACACCTTTACGTTGCCGTTTTCGCTGTAGCCTATCACCAAATCCAGGATGCCGTCGCCATTCACGTCTGCCACATCGGGGACGGGGTATGAATCCAAGTTTAGCCCGCCAAAATAGCCCGGCTGCAGGGTGAAGACCGGTTCTGTGGCAGTTCCGGTATTGAGATATAAGAACAAACCGGAGTAGCCTCCACACACCAAGTCCGTGAGCCCATCACCATTCATATCGGCGCCCACAGCCACTTCGGCATGCAGGTAGCTCATATCCACCAGATAGTCTGTGCCAGTCCTGAAGATGGGGTTGGTGGCGGTTCCTATGTTTTTGATGAATACGGGGCTGCGGGAGATATTCCCCAGCCAAAAATCCAACACTCCATCGCCATCCACATCAGCAAAGCGGGGTTGGGAAAGCTGAGGCTGGGAATGCCGGAGGGGTTGAACACACTATCGTCCTGCACCCAGGGATAGGCAGTCAGAGCCCCCAAAAGACAAAGTATTGCCAAGGGCATAATGATGCGTTTCATAAGGTCTGCTCCTTTGTGATTTAAGAGGTTAGATCCAATATTTGCGATCCAAGGTGCGGTATTGGATGGCTTCGGAGATATCCTCTGCCAGGATGTCTGTCCTGCCTTCCAGATCGGAGATGGTTCTGGCAACCTTGAGGATGCGGTCAAACACACGTGCGGAAAAGCCAAGCCTGTCGATGGCGTCTTCCATCAGGTTTTGGCTTTCTTTATCCAGATGGCAGTATTTGCGCAGGAGGCGCGAGCCCATCTGGCTGTTACAGAAGATGTTGTCTTTTTGATAGCGCCTCACCTGGATGTCTCTTGCTTGGTTTACACGCTTACGGATTTCGGCGGAATCATCCCCCACGGGCAGGGAAGTGAGATCGGAGTAGGAGACGGCGGGCACTTCCACGTGGATATCTATACGATCCAAGAGCGGCCCGGAAACCCGGTTGCGATAACGCTGGATGCTGCCTGATTCGCATTTGCATTCGTGATTGGGGATATTGGAGCCGTAATAACCGCAGGGACAGGGGTTCATGGAGGCGATCAGCATAAATTCCGCGGGGAAGGTGAGGGAGGTGGTGGCGCGGGAGATGGTGACCACTCCGTCTTCCAGGGGTTGGCGCAGCACTTCCAGCACCACGCGCTTAAACTCTGGCAATTCATCCAAAAACAGCACTCCCCGGTGGGAAAGGCTCACCTCTCCCGGTTTGGGGAAGGCACCGCCGCCCACCAATGCCACATCGGAACAGGAGTGGTGGGGACTGCGGAAGGGACGGGTGGTGAGGATGCCATTTTGAAACTCTTTGGAAAAGCCGGCTACGGAGTGGATTTTGGTGGCTTCCAGGGCTTCTTCCAGATTCAGCTCTGGCAGGATGGTGGGCACCCGCCTGGCTAACATGGTCTTCCCAGAGCCGGGGGGACCTATCATCAGGAGGTTGTGGCCTCCGGCGGCAGATACCTCCAAGGCACGCTTTACCTGGTATTGACCCCTCACATCATGCATATCCACGCCGAAGGTATTGAGCACGCTGAAGATGCGCTCTCTATCCACTTCTGTGGGCTGGATCTCGATTTCGCCTCGGATATAGCTCATTGTTTCACGCAGGGAAGTGACGCCGATTACCTCGATATCATCGATGATGGCGGCTTCCTCGGCGTTTTCTGAGGGGAGGATAAGCACCCTGATGCCGTCTCTTTTGGCGGCGATGGCGATGGGCAAGGCACCGTTGATGGGGCGCAAGGTGCCATCCAAAGAGAGTTCTCCGATGATGGCGGTTTTATTCAGCGCCTGCACGGGCAGCTGCCTGATGGCTTGCATCACTGCTATGGCAACGGGTAAATCCAAGGCTGCGCTGTCCTTTTTGATATCGGCAGGGGCAAGATTGATGGTGTAATGATGGGTGGGGATGGAGACGTCGGAATTGCGCAGGGCGGCAAAGATGCGGTCTTTGCTTTCCTGAACGGCGCGGGTTGCCATACCCACGATATTCACGTTGTGGGTGCTGCCGCTGGCGTCACATTCCACGCTCAGCTGAATGGCATCAATCCCTAAAGTGGCATAGGTAAAGACATTACCTACCATGACTGCTGTCCTTTAACTTTTATTTCTATTTTGCAAGCTTAGAAATGTTTGGTGATGCGTCAAGCCTTATTTTGTGACAGCGGGTGCCGTAGCTATGTGCAGGGATGTGTAGTGGCTTATTATCCATAGAGATAGCCTTTGGTGTGGATATGGAAGGCGGTGTTAAATTCTGATACTTTTGATGGTGCCTTGGTTCAATTTGAGGGCAGGGCTGCCGTGTATCATCATGATGATGCCCAGCTCCTTTTTGCAGGATGGGCACACCGGTTTGGAATAGGTGGGCAAGCCGGAAAGCCCCACCCTGTCTTCGGTGAGGCGCTGTACTATACACTTGATGAGCCTGCCTTTGCCGGCTTTGAAATAACGGAAGAGGAGGTAGCCGCAGCGGCACTCGATATCTATTATTTTGCCGGTTCTCATGATGCTGGCTCTGGAAGGGTGGTCACAGCCTTACAGTTCTCCCAAGATCAGCTCTTCGGGAGCCTTTTCCAGCTCTGTGATGCCATAGGCAGAGGCTATCATGGCTGCCACCTTTGGGGCTTCTGCAGCGTCATTGGCATACACCGTGCCCAGGGTATCGCCAGCCTGCACAGGGTCACCAATCTTTGCCGTCAGGATGGTACCGGCTCCATAATCCAGTCGGTCGCTCATCTTCATCCTGCCCGCTTTGATGCGCACCAGAGCATAGCCGATGGCGCGGGAATCGATGGTGTGGATATAACCGGAGGCAGGGGCAAGCACTGGCTGCTGGTATTGGGTTGTACCCATCAGGCTGTAATCCTCTATCACCTTGGGATTGCCCTCTTGGGCGATGATGATCTCCTCCAGCTTCTGGAGGGCTTTGCCAGAGGCTACCACCTCCCGGATGGCGGCGATGGCATCAGCTTCCTGGGGAAAGAGGCCGGAGCTTTGCAGCATGCGGGCTACCAGCCTTTCGGTGATGGCTTGGGTATCGGGCAGGGTGTTGCCTTTCAGGTATTCTATGGCTTCGGCGGTTTCCAGGGCGTTGCCCACGGCGTGGCCAAGGGGAGAATTCATGTTTGTGAATACCACCCTCACCTTCTGTCCAAAGCTTTCGCCAGTGCGCTTCAGGCTTTCTGCCAGCTCGGTGGCGCGGCGCAGGTTGGGCATAAAGGCACCAGAGCCAATCTTGAGATCAATCACCAGGTGACGGGCGCCCTCGGCAATCTTTTTGCTCATGATGCTGGCAGTGATGAGGCCGGGGCATTCCACCGTGGCGGTGACATCTCGGAGGGCATAGATGCGTTTATCGGCAGGAACCAGCGTATCGGATTGTCCCACCAGAGCATAGCCGTGCTGCTCCACCAGCTTCTGGATGCCGGCAATATCGTATTGCGTCTTAAAGCCGGGGATGGCCTCCAGTTTGTCCAAAGTGCCGCCTGTGTGACCCAAGCCACGCCCAGAGATCATCGGCACGCTAAGGCCTAATGCCGCGGCAATGGGGGCAAGCATCAGGCTGATCTTATCGCCCACACCGCCGGTGGAGTGTTTGTCTGCCACCAGGAGGGAATCTGCAAAATGCATGCGCTCTCCGCTATCGATATAGCTTTGGGTAAAGGCTGCCGTCTCCGCGGGGTTCATGCCTTGAAAATAGCATGCCATCAATAGCGCACTCATCTGATAATCAGGCACATTGCCCACCATAAAGCCATCTATAAAGGCTGCTATTTCATCAGCCGCGAGGGACTTCCCATCACGCTTTTTGAGTATCAATTCCACAGGGTTGAAGCTGCTCATTCATCTCTCCTTCTAATTTGCAATCAGTTTTGTGCGAATATGGGCGCTGAACATATCCATCACCCACACCACGATGGCTATCAGCCACATAATCAGCCCAACGTTGCGCCAGGCAAGCATCTGCTGCTGTTGATAAAGTGCCAATCCAATGCCTCCGCCGCCCACAAAGCCCACGATGGTGGCCATGCGGATATTGATATCCCAGCGGTAGATGGTGAATGCCAGATATGGCGCCAGAATCTGGGGAGTGACGGCATAGCGCCAGATTTGCAGGGTGCCGGCACCCGTGGCGCGGATTGCCTCCACCGGACCGGGATCGATGTTTTCTATCTGCTCGCTGTAAAGCTTGATCAAAGAGGCGATGGAATGCACCCACTAAGCCAGCATGCCGGCAAAGGGACCTATCCCCACCCACACGCAAAAGATGATCGCCCACACTATTGCCTCAATGGAGCGGAACACCGTGGAAATCAGGCGAATCACCACATACACGATGCGTCCCCAGATGCTGCCAAACATCAGGTTTTTGGCGGCAAAAAAGCTAAGCACAAAGGCAAAGGGGATGGCAAAGAGGGTTGCCAATAGCGCCAGGAAGATGGTCTCCACCAGGGCCTCCAGCATGGGAACCAGCTCTTGGGGATTGGGGTTGAAGATGCCCTTGAGGATGTTTTGGGTGTTGCCCGCCTGGGTGAGGAATTCCACCGGCCTCACCTCCACTATCACCCATGCCATCACCAGGGTGATGAGGAGCACGCCCGCCAGCTCATACTTCCAAAACCTGGCTTTGATGGAGGCTTGCCCCAAGATTCTGTAGCCCAGATTGTTTTTATTGAGGGATACCAAAGCGGCAAAAACAACTGCCAAAACCAACACAATCCAGCCTTGCCAGCCATAGTCAAAGAGACGCAGGCTCAGCCAACTGGCACAAGCCGTTACATATAACCAAATCAGGTATTCGATACCGATATTCTTAATCTTATCCATATAATGCTAAACCTGAAAATAGACGCACAAACGTCAAGCGTTTTGTGACGCAGCCCGGTGCTGCACAGCCAAACAAGCCATGAAAGCCGCAGAAGCTGGAGCTTATACGGCTTTCATGATAGCTTGCATGCCAATGATCCTATTGGACGGGGATAATCCGTTCGACGATGGGTCCCAGGGGGAAGGCGATCCTGAGGATGCCATTGATATATTGCACCCTGGGGTTGTCTTTATCGATGGGTGTATCCGGAAAGAAGATATGCCGGTCAAAGCGCCCGGTCTCTATCTCCATGTTGTAATAGCTGGTATTTCCGGAGGGTTGGACAAAGCTGCGGCTGCCGCTGATGCGCAGATAATCCTCTGTGAGGGAGATGCTTATCTCGTTCTTTTCCATCCCTGCCAGCTCCACCACTATCACCCATTCGCTATCCGTGATATACACATCACATTTGGGATGCCACACGTCATCTATGGCATCTTCTATCGCCAAAGGATTGCTGGTGAGCGAGGATACTTCTCCCAATATCTTGAGCATATCCCGCTGGATGCCAATCAGATCAGTATAAATCTTGCCGTTCATCTTTGATTCTTAATATTCCGTACGCTCGCGGAAGCCGAAGGTGATGATGGTGTCTGGCTGTATTTTGATGGTGAAGGTAGCCTTGTTATTGCTATCAATCACCGGATCATAATCCTGCTGCACGAGGCGGGTATTGCCGTCCATTCTGTGGATAACGTGGATGGTCTTTTCTTCTTTGCTGTTGTTCTTGAGGGTCACCTGCAGGTCACGCTCATACACGTTTTTGCCTAAGTTGGTTCTGTTTCTTTCCATGGTGCTGCCAGCCAGGTCAAAAGCCTTGCCCGTGTTGATACTCACCTCTTCGTTGCGGGCGGTGTGATCGATGCCGTCTTCGCCGATGAATTCCAAATTGCCATCGGTATCCTGCTTGTAAACCTTGATCACGCCTTTGGGCAGGGCTTCGCCGATGCCGCTTTCCCGGTTGTTTGTGAATCTGATGATGCTCTTTACCCCGCTATCCCAAGTGTGATATTCATAGATTCCCTGGGCGCTAATCTCTTTGGTGGGAAAGAGTTCCATCTGTTTGGATTGTTTGTCGGCAAAGCTGGCTTTTTGATTGAGGGTATACATGTGAAAATCGTGGAATTCCTTTGCTTCAAACTCTGGCATGGCATCCATCATCACAGCATCTTCCACCATTCCAAAGGCATACTTACCCCTGCCGCCAGCGTATCTATCGTAATAACGGTTGATATCGCCGGCTATCAGCTTCAGATTCACGTCTGTGAAGGCTCTGCCGCTGGTGTTGTTGATGGTTACCCAAGAGTTGAAAATCAGCTTGTCGCCATCCCACACCGTGTTATATGCCACATCCCAGCTAAAGCCGCCGCTGAGGTAGGTGAGCTGGACGGGGATTTTGCCGCTTTGGGGGGATTTGAGCGTCCAGCGCAGGGTGGGCTTTACATAGAAATTGTCGGGAAGCTTGGAGAGGCTTACCATCTGGGTCTGCTCGTCTGATACCACAATCAGCTTGCCGCTGCCCTTTTCGCTGATGCCATAGCTGTTGCCGTCAAAAAACTTGAGTGTACCCACCACGCGGGCTTCACTCTTGGTAAGTATCTCCACCTCTTTATCCAGATATTTTGCCATGATCTGCCATTTGCCTGCCAGGTCGTATTCATAATTCTGTTCTGCCACCTGAAAGCCTTCCACGGTGGAGCTTACAATCACGGAAGTGGGCATGATGCGGGAGGTGATATCATCATAACTATAGTTTTGGAATCCGCTTTTGAGGTTCAGCTCAAACTGGCTGCGAATCAAGGATAGATCATCGTTATAGATGGTTAGCCAATCCTCTGCCAAGAGGGGCACTGCCGATAGTATGAGGATTAGCGATATTATTAGATAGCGTCTCATTGATACTCCTTAAAGAATGAAATTGAATTTATCGTTGTTTGCTGATATAATAACCGTAACTTCAGCTTTTACAAGTCTTAGTTTTTAAGGGCATGCGCCTTCCAGCGTGGCTTTACGCCTGTGCGGGGAGGAGATGCTTGCCGGGGATTATAGCTTCACAATCTTTTTGCCTGCCACAAAGTAGATGCCACTGGATAGGGCGGAAGCATCCCAATTGATGATGCCACTGTGTGGGCTTACCGGGATGGTATCCACGATGCGTCCCCTGATATCGTATATATGCAGGGTTTGAGGCTGTCTTTGCGTCTCATCCAGCTCGATATTGAAGGCATTATGGAAGGGGTTGGGATAAATCTTGTGGATGGCGGCAGGTGGCGGGATGGTCTCCGGTTCTGCAGCAGATGGAGTAAGCGCCACCACACTCACATAACGGCTGGTATTGGCAGGGATATCCACATGCACATAACAGATATTGGCGTCCACGCCCCGCTGCACCTGCATCAGGGTGCCGTTATACACCTGATAATCGCTGTGCCCAGGCGGCATGCGAAAGCGCAGGAGGCTGTGCTCAAAGCCCAGGGGCTGGTTATTGGTATAAATAGCCCTCACGCTGTCTGCCGTGGCGTTATTATCCGGCTGGAAGATGAGGTTGATATTGGTGCCATAATCACCTGCATAGATGGTATTTTGAGGGGCAAGCTGGGAGCCATTTACGCGCACCACGCGATAGGAACGGTTGCCGCTGCAAGTGCTGCGGGTGGCAAGGCTATAGGGATAGGTATTGATGGAGCCGCTATTGCGGTGAATATGCCCCCACAGCCCCATATCCACGCCCAAGCTATTCAGATTCAGCTGGTTGGAAAAGTCATAATGGTAAAACAGCACTCTGGTTTTATTGGGATGCAGCTGCATCTGCTGGTTCAGCCATTGTATTTGAGAGAGGATAAAGCTCTGTCCTCCATAGATGCCGGCACGCCAGTTGTCATAATTATCATAGGATTCCATGCCGATATAATGCACATCGCCATACACAAAGCTATAATCCTGGGTGTATTTGCCCCAATTGTAATCCGTGGAATCCAGCCAGGGCCAGCCAAAATATCGCCACCAATTGCGCCTTGCCGAGCCCTGGGGCGGAGGAGTGGCATTCCAGCCGCCGATATCGTGATTGCCAGCCACCACATACACAGGCACCTGAAATTCAGCCAATAGACGCTGCATCCAGCCATACCAATATTGCCCGGCAAAGCCTTCCAGCTCCCCTTCATTGATCAAATCGCCGGTAAAGAGCACAAACTCCGGATTGATGATATTGATATCCTCCATCACCGCCCTGAGGTCATTTACCTCCAGGGAATCCGCATCAAAGCCGGCATTGGGATAAAAGATACGGTTGGGAATGTGGGAATCCGTGATATGCACAAAGTAATAGCTGCTTTTGCGGGAGGGAATCACCTTTACAGCATTCTGAGTGGTATCATCGATGCCGCCAGATGCCGTCACCCTCAAATCATAAAGTTCATACAAAGGCAGATTGGGCACCAATGCGCTCAGTTCCCATCGATTGGGAGAGCCAAGATATTGGGCAGAGGAGACTTCCAAAGGGATCTGGGTGGGTCCCCGCCGCAATTCCAACTGCCAGCCGCTGGTATTGGCAGGTGCCAGACAGGTCACCTTGAGGGTTTCACCGGGAATGTGGATGGCAGGGATATTCAGGATGGGTATCTGAATCACGGTGAGGGTATCGCCGGGTGCGTTCAGAGGGCTGAAAGCCGCCAGAGACAGGGCAAACAGGATGAAGGCAAACGTGAGCAGTGCCCTGCGGAAGGCGGGTTTTGACTGTGGCTGTATCTTGTATCTAATCATATCTCCACTCAGCTTCAAAATGGCTTATTTTGTCAATAAAAATTGCTTATTATTGGCATTCCCCCATTTTTTAAATCAGCCTTATTTTCATTTGCCATGGATCGATCAAATCATCTTTATAAGGTGATGTATTATAGTGGGTAACCCTTTGAAGGCAGAATTTGAGTACTTGGCATA
>JAAYJN010000019.1 GCA_012522935.1 Candidatus Cloacimonadota bacterium
ATTTTTGGCGTTTTAGCCCAATTTACGGATCAGTATAGCAAAAAATTGGCTCTCATCACCAAGATAGAATTAATGCACTGCTTAGTTGAAAATAGGCGATGCCGCTTTATTCACAGCCTCTAAAGACAGCGTTACCAATTTGTTACAATCTTGTCAAGGTTGCAGAGCTTCGTTAATCCGTAGTCTCATTATCAATTAATTATTTTTGTGTATTTTCGCCCTTTTCGTGGTAAAAAAAAGCATAGCCTTTGCCTCTTCCGAGGGCTGGGCTATGCTTTAATATTTGTGCGTTTATAATAATAAATAAGATAGGTGGCTCTATTTCACCTCCACTCTTAAGGCGTTTTTGTGCACCTTGTCACCTCCACCAATCATGACGAGGTTCTTGAAGAGTTCAGAAGTATCCACGATGCGGGATTTGATCCATTCACGGGAACGGGAATCCACAATGGTGCGGGGGGCTTCATAATATTCCGGATCATCCCAATATGAACTAAAATACACTTCCTGCCCCAGCCTGAGGTCTGCATCCGTAGCGATACGGGTTTTGGCATAATATTGCGTCCAAACAGTCACGCCATCCGTCACGCGCATAAACTGGGCTTGGTTTTTGGTATTTTCCGATGGTGGAGCTAACATTTTGGCTATTGCCACCCAATCATAACGATTCCTGTCTCCCAATGCCTCGTCCATGATAAGATAATCATCTTCCTGCATATAGTGGCGGTCTGCTCCCGGAGGGATCAATTCCACAGTGGAAACGGGGATGGAGGGTGCGGCTATCACCACATCCGGCATGGCGGGTTGTATTATCAATCTTGGCACGCAGGCGCTGATGAGCAGCATTCCTGCCAGCAAGAATAAGATTCCGATACGTAAGGTATTCTTCATTTGAAACCTCCTTGATTTCAATGATAAGTTATTATGGTAGGTCAACAAGTGAGCAAGGTCATTGTTTGACAACTATAAGATAGGTCACTTAAGGTATAATACAAGTAAAAAGTACTCCGTTCGCAACAAAAGCCCTGAGCCAATTCAACAGTATGTAGTTAAACGTTTTATCTTGTATTGGAACGGAAATTGTATCAAATATGTGTTAGTATGAAGAACCAAACAGATGACAAGCTGGTAATCAGCGATACGGCATATCAATACCTGAGCGGCAAAAACAACTACTTTGCCCCTAAGGCGAGGTATGCCCGGATTATCCTTAATGGCGTCACCTGTTCCGGCGCCCAGTTTAGCCTGTTCTATGATTATGCTGCGGAGAGTGATCTGCGGATGGAGTATAAAAATCTCACCTTTTTGGCTGAACCGGAATTGCTGCAACGCTTTGGCGGCTTTGAGCTGGGAACGGAACGCTTCTTTTTTGGCACGCGCATTCTGATTACCCCCTTTATCGATGATCGCAATTGCGATTGCGATCACAAGTGTAACTCCCATAATGGTAAATAATTAAATAAGGAATATATTAATGAAGACATTCAGGATTGTGGTATCGGTTTTATGGCTCTTGAGCCTGGTGGCACTGCAAGCCGCATGGCATGACGCTTTGCCGCTGGAGGTGTCTCAGCCTGATGGCACCCAGCTCACGATTTATGCCAGTGGTGATGAATTTCACAATTGGCTGCATGACGAGAATAATTATACCATCGTGCGCAACGACGAGGGCGCCTATGTGTATGCCCGTCAGGATGGTGAAGGCGTGGCTGCCACGGATATTTATGTGGGCAAAGGCTCGCCTGCCATGCGCAATCTGGAGCCGGGCATCAACCTCAGCCCGCGGATGATAGAAGACAAATATGAGAGTATGGCGCAGATGCGGGATTACAGCAATGGCCGCTCTCCCCACTTTGGGCTGTTCAATAATGTGGTTATCTTTATCAAGTTTTCTGACAGCCCGGATTTTGCACGTCCCTTCAGCTATTTTGAAGCGATGTTCAATGAAGAGGGTGAAGATGCAAATTCCATGAGAAACTACTTTATAGAAGCATCTTACAATCAGCTATTTGTGGATTCCTATTTTTATCCCCTGCCCGATGGCGATGTGGTGGTGTGTTATACAGACAACCAGCCCCGCAGCTATTTTCAGCCCTACAGCCCCTCCAATCCCAACGGCTACAGCGGTGATCAACAGCGTACCCAGCGGGAGCAGCAGCTTTTGGTGAGAGCCGTGAATGGCGTCTCCAGCCAGATTCCCACCTCCCTGGTGATTGATGGGGATAACGATGGCTATGTGGATAACGTGTGCTTTATCATACAGGGTGCACCGGATGGCTGGGCAGAACTCCTGTGGCCCCACCGTTGGGTGCTGTATGCCGCCAGCGCCTACATCCACGGTAAACAGGTGTGGGATTTTAATTTCCAACTGGAGACTTCCCTCTCTTCCTCCGGTGCCAGCGTGCTTTCCCACGAAATGTTCCACAGCTTAGGCGCTCCCGATCTTTATCGCTATAGCAATACCAGTATCGATCCCATCGGCAAATGGGATATCATGTGCAGCAACACCAATCCTCCCCAACACATGGGCGCATGGATGAAATATCGCTATGGAGAGTGGCTGCCTTCCCCACAGGTGATCACCCAATCCGGAACCTATAGCCTGCAGGCATTGTCACACTCTGAGACCAATAACGCCTATCGCATCTATTCTTGGCGCAATAACGAATCCTATGTGGTGGAATACCGTAAGACGGATACCTACTTTGATTCTGGATTGCCGGGTTCCGGGCTCTTGGTATATCGCTTGGATGCACGGCAAAGCGGAAACGCCGATGGTCCTCCGGATGAATTGTATCTGTATCGCCCCAATGGTAGCACCACGGTGAACGGACTGATCAACCAGGCGCATTATTCCCAGCAAAGTGGACGCACGGAGATTAGCGAATACACCACGCCCAGCGGCTTTACCAGCACTGGTGCAGCAGGCGGATTGAATATCTACGACATCAGCGAAGCAGACGACACCATCACTTTCAAGGTGAAAATATCCGATATCCAGCTCACCTATCCACATGGCGGTGAGACCTGGTTTTCGGGCGATAATAAGACCATTACCTGGGCATCCAAATCCACTTCGGGAACGGTGGACCTGCAGTACAGCATAGATGGCGGTGATAACTGGATGGATATCGTGCAAGGCACAGCCAACAGCGGCAGCTACACTTGGTATAATGTGCCCCAGCATAACAGTGAAAATATGCATATCCAGGTAACCCTGCTTTCCAACGGGCACACGGATTCCAACGTATATCCCTTTGCCCTGATCGGGGAATTGGCAACGCCCACCGCTCTGTATCCGGAAAACGGGGCAATAGACGTGCCCACCAATCCTCAAATCACCTGGCAGGCTGTTCCCGGCGCCACTGGCTATCACTTCCAGCTTTCTCCCAATGAAGATTTTTCTCCCAGCCTCTACAATGTGATGGGGCACCATGGCAATACCTTCCAGATCAGCAGATTACAAACCTATACCCAATACTATTGGCGCGTGGCGGCGATGGCGGATGTGGGCACCAGTCCTTTCTGTGATACGCAGAGCTTTACCACCGGAGAGATCAGCGAGATGCCCTCCAGCCCACAGCTCCTGGCGCCTTCGCACATGGCGGAAGGTCTGGATTTGCCCATCACCTTTATATGGACGCCCAGCCCCCTGGCAGAGCATTATATCCTGCAAATCTGTACCAGTCCATACTTTGAATGTCACACCTACAATTATGAGATCACCAATACCCAGTTTGAGGTGCACGAGCTGCAACCCTATAATATGTATTATTGGCGCGTGGCAGCCCAGAATGCGGCGGGTGTGGGATACTTTTCGCAGATTAGACGCTTTTATACCAGCTCTCCCAGCGATAGTGATGATCCCCTGGAGGTGACACCCATCAACCGGCTGGCGGCAAACTATCCCAATCCATTCAACCCCAGTACCACCATCAGCCTCAATGTGAAAGACCTTGGCCAGCCTCTGGAGGTGAGCATCTTCAACCTGAAAGGGCAACGGGTGCGCACCCTGCACAAGGGCATGCCCTCCAGCCTTGCCATGCAATTTGTGTGGGATGGCTGTGACGATCATGGTGCCGCTCTTTCCAGCGGTATGTATCTGTATAGGATGCAAACGGGGAACTATGTAGAAACACGTAAGATGCTGATGTTAAAATAAATATGTCTTAAATAACCAACTCCTCCTTCCCTCAATTAGCAGTTTGCAATGCAGACTGCTAATTTTTTGCTTGCCTTTTGTGACAACCCGATTATTATATGGGTAGAGTAACAAAATACAAAGACCCAAAAGGAGGTTTACAATGAAACTCGTACCTTACAGACACACCAGAGAAATAAGGCCAAGCAGCATGCTGAGCCTCTTTGACGAATTCTTCAACCGTGCGTATGAAGAAGAAGAGACAAGCGAAAACTTCCGGGCAATGGCAATGGACATTGTGGAACACGATAAAGAATTCGAGATTTTGGCAAATCTGCCCGGATATAAAAAAGATAACGTCAAAATATCCATTCACGAGAATCAGCTCTTGATAGAAGCCAGCTGTGATACCGAGAAAGAAGAAAAGACAGGCACCCTGTATCGCTGCGAACGTTATAGCGGCAGCTATCGCCGGAACCTGCTTCTGCCCGATAATGCAGATCATGGCAAGATCAGCGCCAAGATGGAAGACGGCGTGCTGAGACTGGTGATTCCCAAGAAACAACCTACTCCTCAAAAAGAGATTGTAATAGAATAAGCTACATTACACTAACTTCTCCCAAGACAAGAAAGGCGTATCATTGATGCGCCTTTTTTTTCAGTGGACAGGGAACAGGGGCACAAAAACCTTTGCAGGGTGGCATCAACATCTGAGAGGGGTCAAATGTTATATACTTTTTGTATCAGCATAGAGGTCAGTTTGATGGGTTTGTGTGATGAATGGTATTGAAGGGTTTGCGGTTGCGTTTCCCTATGTATTATAGAGGGCACTTTTTTTTATCGGGCAAAACGCCTCTTGGTGTGTTATGGTATTCTATCGTATTTGCTACTCAAGCTCTATCTTATGCGCCTCTTCACACAATTTGCCAAAGACGGCGGCTCTGTGCCTTTCGTCCTGCACTCTTTCCGGATGCCACTGCAAGCCCAATACCATCTGTGGGGTATCCGCCTCGATGGCTTCCACTACCCCATCCGGGGCAAAGGCCACTGCCTCGATGCCTCTTCCCAGTTTATTGGGGTCCAGCGCCTGATGATGGGTGGAATTTACCATGATTTGGCTATCTGTAAAGATTTTGGGCAGCCAGCGTCCGCCGGTTATCTTGATGGGATGATGGCTGTCTCCTGTGTGCATGGAGCTGTTGGAGATGTGTTGGATAATTTTGCCCCCCAAACCAATATTGATGAGCTGGCATCCGGCACAGATGCCCAGGATGGGCAGACCTTTGTGGAAGGCTTGCAAAAAGAGCGTGATATCCCCCTGCCAGCGTCTGTCGTGCATTTGTTTGATCTCTGGATGGGGGTTTTCTCCCCAAAGATGGGGAGGGTAATCCAAGCCTCCGATAATGAGAAGCGCCTGCACTTTGCTGAGATAGTGTTCCACCAAAGCCTGATCTGCGGTGCAGGGTAGCGGCAGTGGCAGGCCTCCATTGGTGAATACGGCATCAATGTAGGTATTGCGGATGTGGAATTGCTCGTATTTGTCCACCAGGGCATAGTTCATGCTGATGCCTATTACGGGACGATCATTCTTCAAGGTCTTTCTCCTCTGGTGGCGGGGCTGTGGGGCTATCCTGCTTTTCCGGATCATGCAGGGTAAAGAGCGGCTGGCAGATTTCCATGGGTTTGCCTTTCTGGGTGAGGATGGGATTGCCAGCATCTAATATCTGCAACAGCTGTGCCGGGATGGAGATGGTGCAGGAGCCGTGGCCCTTCACAATGCCGATTACGTGGCCTCGTATCATATTGGGCTCTGGCAGCCATTCCACCTTCACCTTGTTAAAGCGGAAGGTGATATTGCCGGCATCCGTGGGCACTATCAGCTCGTTTTCCACAATCTGTGCCGAGGGGTGAGGGGAGCGCAGCTCCACACTGTCCAAAAAGATGCGGCTGATATTAACCACTGAGAGCTCTTCGTTGCTGCGCACATACATGGTCCTGCCCTGCAAGGGGGATACAAATGTGTGCTGTGGCGGGATGGGGAGGCGGTGTTTGTAGCGGTGGGCAGCCCCGATAAAGATAAAAAGCCCGGCAGCGATGCCAGCCAGTGCAGCTGCCGGGTATTGCAAGATTTGGATGGTTCCAATCCCAAAAGCGCTGAATATCAAGAGCACGGGGATGATCTGCCACAGATACTGTCGCCTCTTGATCTTCTTCAGATAGGTGGGATCGGAAAGGATAAACTGGGGATAATCGTTCATGATTATATAATTGTTTGCATCTGTGGTTTATTTGGCACGAGTCCAGATCTCTGTTCTGCCAATCAGCGATACACCTATGTATCCACGCAGCTTGAGGGAGTTTTCGCCCACCAGTTCGGCTTTGCATTTGTATGTGTTGCCAGATTGGGGGTCGTAGATTCTGCCGCCTTCATAGTTGTTTTTGTTCTTATAATCCAATCCGGTAAGGATGACGAGGTTCATGAGGCCTCTATCGCGTAGTTTCTTATCTGGGTTTTTCTCATCCAGCTTTGGCTTGCCGTTGGCATCCTTGGGGTCTTTCAACCAGATGATTTTGCCGGCATAGCTGCCAGCAGCGGTTTTGTATATTTGCAGTTTGGTGATTTTGGTGGCGTTGTACCATTCACCGGTAATATCATCTGCCTTTTGCGCCAGCAGCGGCAGGCACAAGGCGATGAGGGCAAGGGCGATTAGTATGTGTTTCATAGCTTTCTCCTTGGTTCACTTAGATTCCACAGCGCTTGTAGATATAATCCACGTTGCGCAGGTAGCTGTTGAGGTCAAAGATATCAATTATCTCTGCCTTGGGGATTTTAGCCGTGATGCGGGAGTCTTGTAACACCATATCCAAGAGAGGCTTGCCGCTTGACCAGCATGCCATTGCGTTTTCTTGAACCAGTGTGTAGGCTTCCTCGCGGCTGAGCCCGTGATTGGTAAGTTTGAGGAGTAGAGCTTGGGAAAAGACCAGGCCGTTTGTAATTTCGATATTTGCCAGCATGTGCTCTGGATAGAGGATGAGATTATCCATCATATTGATGCTGCGCTCAAGCATATAATGGATGAGGATGCATGAATCCGGCAGGATGATGCGCTCCACGCTGGAGTGGGATATATCCCTCTCATGCCAGAGGGCGTTGTTTTCCATTGCGGCATGGGCATTGGCGCGCAGGATTCTTGCCAAGCCGCAAAGTTGTTCACTGGTGATGGGGTTGCGTTTATGAGGCATGGCAGAGCTGCCTTTCTGCCCTTTGCCAAAGTTCTCCTCCGCCTCCAACACTTCGGTGCGTTGCAGGTGGCGGATTTCCAGGGCAATCTTTTCCAAGAGGGTGCCAATGAGGGCTATCACGTGCAGGAATTGGGCGTGTCTATCGCGTTGGATGACCTGGGTGGAGACATTCACCGGCTCCAAATCCAGATAACGGCAAGCCAGCTCTTCCACCTTGGGGTCCAGATGGGCATAATTGCCCACGGCTCCGGAAAACTGTCCCACGCTGATGCCCTTCACGGCGTCTTCCAGCCGGGCGATATTGCGGATGGTCTCGTCATACCACAGGGCATACTTGAGCCCAAAGCTGGTGGGCTCTGCATGGATGCCGTGGGAGCGCCCCATACACAGGGTGTGTTTGTGTTCGCGCGCTTTCAGGCGCAGGGTTTCTGCCAGGCGGTGCATCTGGGTGAGCACCAGCTCTCCCGCCTGCTTCATCTGCAATGCCGTGGCGGTATCCAACACATCAGAGGAGGTCATTCCATAATGAATCCATCTGGAGGAGGGGCCAACGTATTCTGCCACATTGGTGAGGAAGGCAATCACATCATGCCGGGTAACCGCCTCTATTTCCTCGATGCGTTCCACGTTAAAATCTGCTTTCTCGGCTATAGTGTGATAATCTGAGGAGGGGATAATGCCCAGCTCGTGCATGGCTCTGGCGGCTGCCAGCTCCACTTCCAGCCAGCATTCATAGCGGTTCTCTTGCGTCCATACGCGCTCCATTTCAGGCAAACTGTAGCGTGGTATCATCTTTCGTGCTCCTCCGGATCTGCCACTTCACGATAGGGATTGGGCTCCAGAAATTGATTGAGGATATTGCCCGCCATTCTGGGTAGTGGGGTCACCTCTGCCTTGCCATATTGAACCTTATCACACAACAGATCCACGCTGGCATCCTTCATGGTAAAGCTGATGATATCCGGCTGTCCTTTGGAGGTGTAGCTTACGTTGATTTGGGCTTTGCTCTTCCCATCCACTATGCTTTGCAGCTGATATTGAGGGGTAAATACTATCTCAGCTCCATCTTTTTGCAGCTTGCCGGTCTCCACAATGCTTTCGCCAAATGCATCCACGAGGGCGTTCAGATCGCTCAATGGACCCAGGGATAAATCAGGATTGATCATCGAGCTTGCCATTAGCGCCAACTGGGGTTGGAAATCGGATTGCAGGCTGAAATACTCTCCCAGATACACGCTGATCAGAGGAGATGCACCCATGCCCAGGATGCCGCCATCAATGATATCAATCCTCAGCCCCTCTTTGGTTTTATTGAGCACAAACATCTTGCGTAGGCTGATACCCATATACTTCATCTCGGCAATGCCTTCCGCACGAAAATTCTCCCATTTCAGGGTTTGTGTGCGCAATAGCCCCATCTTTGCCTGCGGAGAGATTACGCGATCTTTGGCACAGGCGCCTATCAAGATCAGGGCTATCAGCCCCAAACCGAATAATATCTTACGCTTCATCTTGCTGCTCCTTGATGCGTGCATAGCGGTAGCATTGCCAAATGCCGATACCACCAATGATTATCATTAACAAACTAAGAAACTGACCAATGGACATAAATCCAAAGAAGAAGCCATAATCCTCATAGATCTGCAGATCATCCGGCATCCTCACAAACTCTATCAGAAAGCGGAATACGCCGTACAGAGCGAACCATATCCAGAATACCACCCCGTTGGTCTTGATCTTCCTGAGCAGGATATAGGTGATGGCGAAGAGCACAAGCCCTTCCAGGATCATCTCATAAAGCTGAGTGGGGTGACGTGGCAGAGGGCCTGCCTCTGGGAAGACAATCCCCCAAGGCAGTGAGGTGGGGCTGCCCCACAGCTCACCATTGATAAAATTGCCCAGCCTGCCCAGACCCAAGCCGATGGATACCAAGGGGATTACCGCATCTGCCATGGCGGCAAAGCTGAGCTTGTGACGCCGCGTGAATATATATCCCGTGATGATCACCCCCAGCGCTCCGCCATGAAAGCTCATCCCTCCTTCCCACACGGCAAAGATTTGCAGGGGATGGGTGAAGTAGTAGGGTAGGTTGTAAAACAGCATATACCCTATGCGGCCGCCCAAGATCACACCCAACATGATGTAAAAGATGATGGATTCATACAGATCACGCTTCAGCTCGATATTGCGGTAACGCAGCATACGCCGATAGAAAATCCAGCCTATGATAAAGCTGAGCACATAAAAGAGACCATACCAGCGCACTTGCAAATCCATCCCAAAGAGGGTGAAGCTCACTATTTCGGGGTTGATGTTGTGAATCATCAGTCTTCCTTATTTAAGCGCTTATTTTGTAAGCTGATGCAACTGGGAGACTATCTTTTCCACAGCCTCATCCAGATCGCCTTCAAACTTTTCCGTCAGTTTATCGTGGGTGGGGGTGAAGATCCTGAGCACCTGTGTGGGAGAGCCATTCAGCCCCACATCCTTTTCATCCACTTCCAGATCGTCGGCATTCCACACGATCAGCTCTGCACTGCGGGCATTGCGCTTGCCTCTGAGGGAGGGCAGACGCGGGTTGTTGATTTCCTTCACCACAGAGATCAGGCCGGGAAGCTTCATCTGTACACGGTCATAACCATCTTCCATCAGCCTTTGCACTATCGCCTGTCCATCTCCTATTTCCTCGATTTTGCGCACAAAACAGGTTTGCGGAATCTTCAAATGGGTGGCAATGCCAGGCCCCACCTGCGCCGTATCCCCATCAATGGCCTGCTGTCCGGTGAGGATGAGGTCATAATCCCCAATCTTGCGGATGGCAGCCGCCAAAGTAAGAGAGGTAGCCCAGGTATCGGCTCCGGCAAAGCGTCTATCCGATAGCAGGATAATCTCATCCACTCCCAGGGACACAGCCTCGCGCAGGGTTTCCTCCACCTGGGGGGGACCCATGCTGATGGCAATCACCTTGCCGCCGTGAGCTTCTTTCAGCCTTACAGCCTCTTCCACTGCATAGGCGTCAAAAGGATTGAGGATGCTCTCCACCCCTTCGCGCACCAGCGTATTGGTAACGGGATCAATCTTGATCTCGGTGGTATTGGGCACTTGTTTGATGCAAACGATTAGCTTCATCGAAGAATCTCCTTATTGATAATACTGCTGGATGCTTTCCACTATGTATTCTTTTTGGGTGGAGGTGAGTTCCGGATAAATGGGGATGGAAAGCACTTTGGCTGCCATCTCTTCGCTGATGGGGAGGTCTGCCTTTTGATATCCCAGCTCCTTGAAACACTGCTGCAGATGCAGAGGCAGGGGATAATAGACGGCACAGGCGATGCCCTTATCCGTAAGGTGGTCTTTCAGCCCGTCGCGGTCTTCACACACCAGCGTGTATTGGTTATAAATACTCACGGCGCGGGGATCTATCCATGGGGTCTTAATTTGTTTGATATCAGCCAGATGCTGGTTGTAATAAGCGGCATTTGCCCGGCGGCCTTCGCTCCACTTTTCCAGATGGTCATATTTGATATTGAGGATGGCAGCCTGCATGGTATCCAAGCGGCTGTTGAAGCCCACACACTCGTGGAAATACTTGGGCTTTTCGCCATGCACGCGCAATTGACGCAGCGTGGCAGCCAGCTTGTCATCATTGGTGAGACACATCCCCGCATCGCCCATGGCGCCAAGGTTTTTGCTGGGGAAAAAGCTAAGCGTGCCCACATCACCAAAGGAACAGCTCATCTTGCCCTCCCAGGTGCAGCCCACGCCCTGGGCGTTGTCTTCAATCACCGCCAGTCCGTGCTTGCGCGCTATTTCCATGATGGCGGTCATATCCGAACACTGTCCAAAGAGATGCACCGGCATGATGGCTTTGGTGCGGGGAGTGATGGCGGCTTCAATCAGCTCTGGATTGAGGTTGAAGGTACGCGGGTCGATATCCACAAAACGGGGACGGGCGTTGTTTCTCCAGATGGAAGACGCCGTGGCAAAGAAGGAAAACGGCGTGGTGATCACCTCGTCGTTATTGCCGATTCCCAGTGCCTTCACAGACAGCACCAGGGCATCGGTTCCAGAGGCACAGCCAATGGCATGGGCAATCCCCAGGCTGGAGGCTACCTTGTCTTCAAATTCCTTCACCTGAGGTCCCATTATATAGTGATGGCTTGCCAATACCTTATCGATGGCAGCCTTGATATCGTCCATAATCGGCTCATACTGAGCATTCAAATCAAGCATGGGGATTTTCATATATACTCCTTAAAAAACTCTAATATAGTATTGCCCGCAGGCTGAGGAAAATCGTGAGGATCTGGGACGCCAACAGCGCCACGTCCTTTACATCTGTCCAGGTATCCCTATCCGTCTTTTCTGGCACAAAGATCATGTCTCCGGGCTCGAGCTGCGTCTTTTTGTTGGGCTTTACCCAGTTGCCGGCATGATCGCGGATAATGCGCACTCCGTTTGCCTTACGGTTGTTTGTATAGCCCCCCGCGGCAGCGATATAATACTTCCAATCCTTGCCTTCCACATAGGGAACCAGCCCCGGACTCTTCACCTGTCCATTCACAGCTATCATGTCAAAACGCTCTGGCACAAAGATATAATCCCCATCGCTGAGGGTGGGGTTGGATCTGTCGCCCTGGCTATCCCAGGTCTCTTGCAAATCTACACTGTATTTACCCTGCAATTGCCGCAAATACGTGCGTATATAGCTGTATTCCAGGGGAGTCATTTGCGTGATTGTGAACTCCCGCAGGCGCAGGAGGTCTGGAAACAGCTTTTCGCTAAACTGCCCGTTTATCAGCACGGCATTCACAAGGTCTCCCCTCTGGGTGGCTCCACCGCAAAGCTGCAACACATCCCACAGCCTGGTGTTTTCATCTATCAAAAAGTCTCCCGGTGTTTTCACCGCTCCGGCGATGGTCACCTTCCAGCCGCGTCTTTGTTCGCTGTCTTTACCGATGATAATCCTATCCTTATCCTGCAGGGCAAAGCTGGCATCACGAGGATCAGTTAAGTGGGAAATATCCTGGGTGATGGTCTCAAAATCAATGCCATTGGGCAGGTAACGGTAGATTAGCACCCGTTTTAGATCGGCTTCGGGAGTGCTGCCCTGACACAATGCCAGGATGTCTCCCAATTTATCGCCCTCCACAAAGTGATAATCCCCAGGCAGATACACGCTGCCGCCCACGCTCACCTGCTTGTCCAAAGCCGGCACCCAAATCACGTCTCCATCTTTGAGCAAGGGGTTTTGCTCCAGCTCTCCCAGGCGCATAAACCTCAGCAGGTCATATATTTCACTTTGACCCTGCCGGGTGAGGCGCACCTCACGCAAACCTTGATGATGGGTATATAAAGAATCCTGATCGGCTGCCTTTTGCTCCAAGGGAGTGAGCAGCAAGGGGTTGTCGGGTTTGGAAAGCTTGCTCCGGCTTAGCTCCAGGGCATCGGAAAGGCGGGAAAAAACGTTGAGCTGATACACTCCCGGGTTGGCTACAAAGCCAGTTACGCTCACATTGATTGGCATCATCGCGGTGCTGCTGGGATATTGCGCAGCCAACGCTATTGCCAGGCTCAAAAAGAGCAGTATCAATACTTTATTTTTCATAATGATGGATCATCCTGGTGATGATTTCGTCCAATACTTTCTGGGGTTTATAACCTATGTGTTCTTCGATTTTACTCAGATCGGGCACGCGGTTCATCATATCCTCAAAGCCTTCTTCAAAAGCATCTTCATAGCTCATATAATCTATCCTGCTCTTGCTTTTGCACATCTTTTTCACCTTGTTTGCCAGGTCCTCAATGCTGATGGATTCTGTAGTGCCCACGTTGAATATCTCCCCGTCACATTGGGGGTTTTCCATCAGTTTGATGAGGGCAGCCACCACATCGGATACATCGGCAAAGCAGCGCGTTTGCTTGCCACTGCCATAAACCACTATGGGCTGATCCAAGAGGGCGGCTTTGATGAATTTTGGCAACACCATGCCATACTGTCCGGTCTGGCGCGGTCCCACGGTGTTAAAGCAGCGCACGATCACCACCGGCAGCTTTTTTTCCCGATAATAAGCCAGCGCCATAAATTCATCGATGGCCTTGCTGCAGCTATATCCCCAGCGGCTGATGCTGGTGGGACCCAGGAGCCTGTCATCAAGCTCGTTAAAAGGCACGTTTTCGCTTTTGCCATAGATCTCGGAAGTGGAGGTAATCAGCACCTTAGCCTTGTGTTTATTTGCCAATTCCAGGATGTTATCCGTGCCCACGATATTGGTTTTGAGGGAAAGCAGGGGATTTTCGATGATGTATTTCACGCCCACGGCAGCAGCCAGATGATACACCTGATCCACGTTATCCATCAGCGATTCAAGGAGTTCCTTGTCCAAAATACTGCCGATGGTATAGCCAAAGTTTTTGTGATCTCTAAAGCTTTGGATATTGTCCAGCCTGCCCGTGGATAGATTGTCTATCACGTGAACTTTATGACCTGCCCCAAGCAGGCATTCTGCCAAATGAGAACCGATAAATCCGGCTCCACCTGTGATGAGTATCTTCATTATAACCTCATAAAATTGGCGATGTTACGCCGTGTGTGGGGTTTTTCCACCAACTTTTACATTGATTTGAAACCCTTGATTTTGTCAAGCAAGAGTTTGAATTATCCGCCCTCAAGCCCAGTTTGCCGGCTGGGTCTTCCCTGTTAACCACCCTTGTCTCTCCCTTGTCTCGGCATGGGTGAGACAAGGGTGGTGCATGGGAGGCTAATAAGGATGACGTGACAAGAGCCCGGCAGATAATTATGTTGACAAATGCACCGCTTTGTAGGATTTGGATATATAAGAGATTAAATAACTGAAAAAAGAGGTAAAAATGTCTAAATCCATCAATGCTGATCTGCAGAAACAAATGGAAGAGATGAAGACTGCCGGTGTTTACAAGACGGAACGCATCCTTTCCACTCCCCAAAGCCCTGCCCTCGGTCTTGCCGATGGGCAAGAAGTGCTCAATTTTTGTGCCAACAACTACTTGGGGCTTTCCAACAATCCTGAAGTGGTAAAAGCATCCCAGGAAACCATGGATAGATGGGGATACGGGCTTTCCAGCGTGCGCTTTATCTGTGGCACCCAAGAGCTGCACACCCAGTTGGAAAAGGCTGTTTCCAAGTTTTTGGGAATGGAAGATACCATCCTCTATTCCTCTTGTTTTGATGCCAATGGCGGCGTTTTTGAACCCCTGTTGGGCGAAGACAGCGCCATTATTTCCGATGAACTGAACCACGCCTCCATCATCGACGGTGTGCGCCTCAGCAAAGCCAGACGCTACCGCTATAAACACTCCAACATGGAGCAGCTGGAAGAGATGCTGAAAGACTGCCAGGATGCCAAATACAGAATGATCGTGACAGACGGCGTCTTCTCCATGGATGGGGATATTGCCCTTTTGCCCCAGATTTGCGATTTGGCAGAGAAATACGATGCCCTCGTGATGGTGGACGATTCCCACGCCACGGGTTACCTTGGCAAAACCGGCAGGGGCACCCACGAACACTGCGGCGTGCAAGGCAGAGTGGATATCATCACCACCACCTTTGGCAAAGCCCTGGGTGGAGCCTCCGGTGGCTGCCTCTCCGCCAGCAAGGAAATCGTGCAGTTTCTGCGTCAGAAATCCCGTCCCTACCTGTTCTCAAACACGCTCGCTCCCGCAGTTGCAGGCGGCGTCCTCAAAGTGATGGAGATGCTTTCCTCCTCCAGCGCCCTGTGTGAAAAGGTGATGGCAAATACCACCCGCTTCCACAAGGGAATGAGCGAGGCAGGCTTTGACCTGAAACCGATGGAGACCGCCATCGTGCCCGTGATGGTTTATGACGAGCCGCTGGCTGTGAAGATGGCTGATATGCTCCTCAAAGAAGGAATCTATGTGATTGGCTTCACCTATCCCGTGGTTCCGATGGGCACCGCCAGAATCCGTGTGCAGATTTCCGCAGCACACACAGACGAGCAGATTGATACAGCCATCAGCGCCTTTGTGAAGGTAGGCAAAGAGCTGAAGGTGATCAAATAATAAATTAGATAGCCGGGAAATTACAACCCCTGGAAGTTCACTCTCCGGGGGTTTTTGTTTGGGGTGCCCTGATGCCTTCCCGCGCCTCGATGAATGCCCTGATCTCTTGTTCCAGCGTGGGAAATTGGCTTTTATCCGTCACGTAAAAGGGGTCGGAATACTCCACCCTCACTTTGGTGAAGGGTTTGGGGATGCGAAAGCCATCCCAGGAATTGAGGCACCACTCCCGCTTGACGCTCACTCCGGCGGCGATGATGGGGATTTTTGCCAAGAGGGCAATCTCAAAGACACCGGGTTGGATGCTCTCCACAGGGCCGCGGGGACCATCGGGAGAGATTGCCAGCTGGTGTTTTTTTGCCATTTGTATCATCTCCCGCAAGGCACGGGTGGCGTTTTTGCTGGTGGAGCCGCGCACGGGGTTGTAGCCCAATTGGCGAAAAGGGCCGGCGATCAGCTCTCCATCTTTGGAATCCGACACCATCACGGCGATGCCGCTGCCGATGCGGTGCATGGTGAGATAGAGGATATTGCGGTGCCAGGCAAAGTAGATGCAAAGCTGGTCATCGGGATTGCGGTTGACGATTTCCCAGCGCAAGAGCCTCCTATAAAGCCTGATAAAGAGTGCGCCCAAGCGGGCTTCCAGCCAAAGAAGGAGCTTATTCATCGATATTGAGCATTTTGCTGATCAGGCGGGGCATTTCCTCGGAAGGACGGGGAGTGCTGAGCATTCCACGCAGCAGGGAGAGTTCCTTGCGAATGTCTGCCAGCCTTTGCGGGTCGTTCAAGATAGTGGTAACGGTGTCAAAGATGCTCTGGGGGGTTAGGTCGTTTTGCACCAGTTCCGGCAGCACGTCTTTATCCAACACGATGTTGGGCAGTCCGATACGCTTTACCCTCACCAGTCTTCTGCCAATCAGATAGGAGATGGGATTGGCTTTGTAGCCTATCAGGACGGGGGTTTCCAGGTAGGCACACTCCAGGGTGGCGGTGCCGGAGGTGCTGATCATAAAGCTGCTGTATTTCATCATCTCGTAAGTGTAACCATCTACGATGTGGGTTCTTACATCTTTGTGGGAGGAGATGATATCCATGTATAGCTGGTGATCCACGCTGCGGGCTTTGGAGAAAAGGAATTCATAGCGCTGGGGGTCAAATTTGGCTGCGGCTTCCAGGAAGGTGGGCAGCATCCTCTGGATTTCGCTGTTGCGGCTGCCGGGCATGAAGCCCAGCCACTGTTTGGCGGGGTCCAGCTTATAAAACCGGGCAAAGGCTTCCCTATCCAGCTCTATCTGTATCTCCTCGCTGATGGGGTGTCCCACGTAGCTGCTATTGATATTGTGGATATCCAGCATTTCCTTTTCAAAGGGGAGGATGCAGGCGACGTGGTTGGTGCGTTGTTTCAGTTTGAACACCCGTTCGTGCTTCCATGCCCAAAACTGGGGACAGATAAAGTAGAGGACGGGCAGCCGCTGGTGCTCTGTGATATTGGCAATGCGGAGGTTCAAGCCGGGGTAATCCACCAATATCACCAAGTCTGGCTTTTCACGCTTCAGATGCCTTTTTATCCCTGCTTCCACCTTCCAAAAGAAGAAGAGATGGCGCAGCACCTCCACAAAGCCCATCACGGCAAAGCGATGGAAAGGGTAGAGGGGTTTCAAGCCCAAAGCCTGCATCCGTGGGCCTCCGATGCCTGTATGCCGGATGTCTGGTATCTGGGCATTGAGGCTTTTCATCACCAGGCTGGCGTGCAGGTCTCCAGAATTCTCTCCCACCAGCCAAAAGATGTGGTAGCGCCTGATATATTTCATCCCATTGCCATCTTTCCTGAGAGCACCAAAGAGGTAACTATCACAGCGGCAACCAATACTCCCAGAAAGACATAGAGCAGGGATTGCCAAAAGCGGATACCGAAGATTTTGGCGGCAAAGGAGCCGGTCCAGCCGCCTGTTCCCGGCAGAGGAATACCCACGAAGATGATCAAGCCAATGGCTTCCCAGCGTTTGATGACATCCCCCTTGTTCTGGGCACGCCGATACAGCCATGCGGTGAAGCTTTTGCCTATCTTCCAACGGGAGATAAAGCGCAGCACCTCCTCAATAAACAGCAGAATGAAGGGGATGGGCAACATATTGCCAATGATGGAGATTAGCACCACTTCTTGCCAGGGCATATTAAAGAGCAGGATGCCCACGGGGATGGAGCCACGCAGCTCGATGACGGGCAACATTGATATCAAGAGCAGGATAAAGGCGGGGCTGAGGCCATAGCCCTTCAGCCAATCCACCGTGCGGGTGGCAATGGAGGAGGCATGCAGGCCGGGTACAGCCATGATCAGGATTAGTATCAGCAGCAACAGCGCTTTTGGATTCTTCACATATTCCTCTATTTAGGTTGATGATGCCAAGCTGTAATGATGTGCATATTTTGGCAAGCAAAAAAGCACAGATCACCGGATTGAGGCTTGACAATAAAGGGGTATACGCTTTCTTGACGCCATGCAAGAGCAAGATTTGTATTGGATGCAAGAGGCCATCAAAGAGGCACAACAGGCATTGACGGAGGATGAAATCCCCGTGGGTGCCGTGTTGGTAAAAGATGGCTCTCTGATCTTAGGTGATCACAACCGCACGCGCCAGAGGCAAAACCCGCTGGCACATGCAGAGAAATTGATTATTGACCAAATCATGCTCACCGATGCAAAATACCTATACGATTATACGCTGTATGTGACCCTGGAGCCTTGCCTGATGTGTGCCGGCATCATCATCCACAGCCGGATGGGACGCCTTGTCTTTGGTGCCCGCGATGCCAAGACCGGAGTGGTGGGCTCCATCTACAACGTATTGGCAGATAAACACTTTAACCACCATCCCGTGGTTACCCGCGGGGTGATGGAACTGGAGTGTTCCGCCCTTCTCAAAGGGTTTTTTGCAGCCAAAAGAATGTAAAACCGCGGAGAGTTGCCAGAGCGGTTGAATGGGACGGTCTCGAAAACCGTTGTATCCTTACGGGTACCCAGGGTTCGAATCCCTGACTCTCCGCCACCTTCTTGCCCCAGAGCAATCTCCATCCACACTGCAATGTAAGGGCATTATCCTACAAATATCACCACACAAGAAAAGCGCCATCCGGGAGAGGACGGCGCTCTATGATTTAAAATCAAGCTAAGGTGCGTTTACTTCTTTTCCAAGACGAGGAACTTTTGTTTGCGGAAGCTTTCCGGATCTGTGACCTTCAAAGCCCAGCCATTGCCTTCTTTCATCAGGGAATAAGATGCAGCCACATGGTTGGACAGCACAGCGTATCCCTTGGGAGCGGCTGGCAATAGGATCTGGTCTGTATCCAGAAGGTTCATGGTGCTAAACTTGTCCGTGATAATCTTGCTGGTCACGGTGCTCACTCTGCCCAAGCCAAGGATGCCACCTTTGCGGTCTATCACGCCAGCGGCAATCAGCTCTTTGCGGGTGCCATAGATGTAATAGATTTGGTTGAGGTCCTGACTTTGGGTTTGGATGATGTTTTCTTTTTCTTTGATTTGAGATTCGCGCTTGGCGATTTCAGCTTGTGCAGCTTGTTTTTCACTGCTGAGATCTGCACTCAGCTGGGTGAGGCGTCCTTCCAGCTCTGCCAAGATGCGCTCTTTTTCTGCTACAGATGATCTGAGGCTGTTGAGGGTGGAGAGATATCCATCTCTTTGCCCTTTCACTTGGGAAACTTGGCGTTCCAGCTCGGCGATTTTCTTTTTATCGGTTTCAATCTGTGTGCGCATATTGGTGATATTGGTGATAAGGCGGTTACGGCGCTCTTCGGGGGTGCTGCCGGGGATCTCTCCCGTGCCGGCAATAGATCCCAAAAGATCAACGTCCAACGCCTCCAAACTGGTTTGAACTTCATTTAGGGTATTTGATGCGGTTTCATATAGTTTCTGGGCGTCGCTGGCCTTCTTTTCCGCTGCGCTTACCTTGTTGGCAGCGTTCATCCACATGATTCCAAATAGAATTGCCAGAATGGCTAAGACAACTGCAATAATCCACGTTAACGCTTTCATGCTTGACTCCTTACAATACTTTGTATTTGTTGTACCAAATAATATAAGTGGTTTTCCTGTCAAGCTAAAAAATCTGGAGAGAATTACATTGCATTACGCTTTATTAAACATTTGGAGCCAGACACACACCGGTCTGGATGCCAGAATCGAAACCATCCGCCAGGGTGAGCGATACATCGATATCGTCTTTAAAGACAGACGGATACTCCGCTTTGTGCTGGATGCCCGTGATGCCTTTATGTATCTGCATCAAGAGCGCAATCTGCCGCAAACAGAAATCTGGACTCAATTGCGCAACGCCCAGATCACAAAACTATGGCTGGATGGCTCGGATCGCATCCTCTCTATAGAATTGCAGCACAAGGATATCTATCAGGAGACCCATAATTACAGATTGATAGCAGAGCTCAGCCCCCCACGCCCCAATCTCATCCTCTGTGAGATGCAGGATGGAAGGGCAATCGTGATAGATGCCCTGCACAAATACAGCCTGGCAGACAACCCCGCCCGTCAGATACTGCCCAGTCTGGAGTATCAGCCGCCCCAAACAGGATGGAAGCCGGATAAAACCACCATCCCGCCGCCTTGGGAGCTGAAACGCGGAGATGGCGCACCGCCTCAGAGCTTCACCGATATAAACGCCTTCTTGCAAGCCCATTACGAAGAGGTGTTCATCGCTGAGGGCATCAGACGCCAGCGCCAACAGCAGCTTTCCCAATTGCAGAAGGCAATCGCCAAGCAATCCCGAAAGCTGGACAAACAAAAGGCAGAGCTGGAAAGCGCAGCCCATGCCGATACCTATCGCCTCTATGCTGAGGTGATAAAATACAACCTCCACCAAGTGCAGAAGGGACAAGGCAGCCTGGAGGCGGTGAATTATTATGACCCCGCCATGCCCCAGATCACCATCCCCCTCCAGACCCAGCTTAGCCCCACAGAGAATATGGATTGGTACCTCAAACGCTATAAGAAGGCGAAAAGCGGCTTTAAACAAATTCAGCAAAACATCACCGCCACCCAAGGGGAGCTCTCCCGCTTGCAGGAGATCCACAAGGATATAGAGGCAGGGCGCGAGGTGGATTATATCCCCACCAGCCACAAAGCTGCCGCCAGCCAGAGCTTTCGCCCCAATATCATGGACAAGCTGCTGCGCATCCGCATCGAGGATGGCTTTGAAATAGTGATTGGCAGGAAAGCCAGCGAGAACGACTTTATCAGCACCCAACTGGGCAAACCCCATGACTGGTGGTTCCATGCCCGCATCTATCGCGGTGCCCACGTGCTGTTGAGATGTATGCATAAAACAGAGCCTTCCCCAGAGCTGAAGACCATCTGCTGCCGCCTTGCCGCATGGTTTTCCAAGGCGCGCTTTTCCTCAAACGTGCCCGTGGATTACACCCAGGTACGCTTTTTGCGCAAACCCCGGCGCAGCGCTCCCGGATTTATCACTTACACCCAACATCAGGGCGCCTTTGTGGAGCCAATCTCCCCGCGCCAATTGAGAGAGGAAATGGGCTTGTGAAGGGGCGCATCAAAGACCTCGCCACCATCCTCAACTGCCATCCCTACAGCGACAGCAGTCTGATTATCAAGGCTTTTTGCCCCCGCCTGGGCAATATCAGCATCATCGCCAAATGCTGGCGCAAAGCCCAGAACAAATCCCCGCTGCAAACCCTTCATGAATATGAGCTCACCCTCTACGAACCCTCTGGGGGAGAGCTGTATCTGCTGTATGAAGCCAGCTTGGTCACAGAACGCCTGTTCCCCAATCCCAAATTGCTCAGCACCGCCCTCAGCGGAGCGGAATTGATGGCAAATCTCATCCTCAGCAGTGATGAATACGCAGCATACTATCAGCTGTTAAGGGATTATACAGGCTATCTGCAAGGGTTGGCTGGGGAACCCATCCCCATCTTTTGGAGAATGCTGTTGAGGGTGATGAAGTTGCAGGGAATTGGACTGGATTTGCAACACTGCCAGATATGTGGAAGAGCTGCCAGTCCCGGCGCCTATCTGAAGAGGGATGCCAGCTTGGTTTGCAGGGAGTGTCGCAAAGTCCCTCCTGCCCAGACGGTTAACTTGAGTCCGGAGGCAAAGGACATCCTGCAAAACCTGCCCCACATCGGCAACCAGTTGCACACTCTGCAGCTCTCCAAACAGGTGGTGCAGGAGCTAAACCGCTTTCTGCTCTTTTATTACCAAGCTCACACCCACCAAAAAATCAAGCTCAAAAGCCTGGGCGTGCTGGAACAGCTCTACAGCTAAGCCCCATCCCCACACACAAATAACGCCCTTCCTTCAAGACGATATCCCGTCCCCAAGCAAGGGCGCTACAAAGAGGTTGGTGTGCTTTAGCAGCCAATTGGTACTTATTCGTATCTATCTATTTACCATCAAAACGGCTCAAACTTGTTGATATCCCAATAGTGCTGCTCGGCATCCTTTTGGATGGCAAGGAGATCGTTGTAATGCACGGTTTCCCACTCTTCCAGGAACTTAAAGAAAGCTCGCAGGGTGGCTATTTCTGTATCTGCGGCACTCTTGCGGTAGTGATCGATGGCGTTTTTCTCCAGAAGCAGCGCTGTGGAAATGGCGGAAAAGAGGTATTGATCCTGCCCAATTCTCTTGATAAAGTTTTCGGTAAACATGGGATGCTTTTCTTCGTGCGCCTTCATTTCTGCTATCATATCACCGGGTTCACGGTCATTGGCGAGGTCTTGATATTGCTTCAAAAGGAAGTTATAGTGCAGCTTTTCTTCATCGCGACGGGACAGGAAAAACTGTTTCACTTCTTCATCTGGGGTATGATCAGCGGCGTTTTGATACAGCGTGACGCTATCCATTTCGCCTTGCATTGCTTTTTTGATGGAATCAATCAAAGTTTCTTTGATGGACATGATATTATCTCCTCTGATTTAATATATTAAAGATAATCTAATCCTAAAATCTAAAAAACAAAAGGGGAATCTGAGTTCGCTGCACTCACAGAGGTTAGAGGCTGGAGGAAGCGAGCCGTGCTCGCGATGAGTGAGTAATAATGAATAACGAATGATGGTGCTATTGAACCTGCCTTGAAATGCCGTCTCTCCGAGACTCGTAACATATACTTATTGCGGGAGTTGACCTAAAATATCGTCTCCGCCGAGACTCTTTAAGGAGCTCGCTGCGCTCGCCGATAATATTATAGTAACCACGAAAAGCACGAAAGGGATTTGAACCACGAATTACACGAATTGCACGAATTTTAAGCTCGCTACCGCTCGCGTTTAAAAAGAAGGAAATACCAAAACAAAATAGACTTAGCTTTAGCGAAGCCCCTGTTCCCTGGCCCTGTCCCCTGACCCCTAAGCACGCGCAGCGTGCGCCTTCCCCATTAGCCACCCTTGCACCACCCTTGTCTCTCCTTTGTCTCGACAAGGGAGAGACAAGGGTGGTTAACAGGCAAGCAGTGGCAATTCAAGTAAATAGAGCCGGGGATGGGGAGGGCAAAAAAAATGGCTCTGATGCCGTGCAGCAAGAGAGCCATATAGTGGGTTATATCGTTGTTTTATTTTACTTTAAGTACTTTTCTAAATCCTGTTTGATCTTTTTGTTGCGCTCTTATCAGATACAATCCCGTGGGGGTGTCTTTACCTTGATTGTCTTTACCATCCCAGATGATCTCCGCGCCCATGCTGTTAGCCAGGCTGCGCACCTGCTGGCCACGGAGGTTATAGACGCCCACCTTGAAAGCAGCTTTCACGTCGCTTTGGGAGCTGATATGAAGCTCTTGGCTGAAGGGGGAGGGATACACGCTGAGGCTGAGGCTGGGAGTGGGATTCAGGTAATCGTCATTGGCGCTGGTGTAGGATTCCCACACATAATCTGTGCGCTCGTAATTCTCATATTCGCCACTCCAAGCATCCTGATTAATGGAATGGCTCATCTGTCCATTATCACCATAGAAATACAGCTCTCTGGCAAATTGCAGCCAGATATCACCTGATGGATATAAACTGTTCCGCACCGTCACCCTGAATTGGTCATCATATTCATAGGTGGTTTTATCTGTTGCATACCAGCTATCATCCATCCAGCTTTCCGTTATCTCCTCTGTTATCATTCCGGGAAGTAAATATTGGTCGAACATAATCATTTCAAATATCATGGAACTGATAAATTCGATGAGATCGGCTCCGGTATGGTTGTCCTGGGGGTGATATGTATAAGTGGTGCGATAATAGTTTGAATTCCAGCTTAAGGAATCCGCAGAGTAGCTGCTGTATTCTTTGATAATTCTGCCACTGGCATCAAAATCGAATTCAGACTTTGTATAACGATATTCCGGATCATCAAAGCCATTGTAATTAACCGTGTGGAAGCTGGTTCCTGCGCCATAGATATAGTACATTCCATTTGCCACAATCCATTCTTCATCGGAGCCAAAAATGATGCCGTTAAAGTTGAAGACAGCCGCTGTAAGGCGGTTTTGGGCATTGTAGGTAAAATTGACCTTTACCAAGGGCAAATAATCGCCTTCCCCACTAACATCAATATATGACAGCAGCTCGGCAATCCTGCCATTGGGCGTGTGGGTGGTATAGCCCTTCTGTTGCGCAAATTTCCACACAGATTCATCTTCATCCCATTCGTCAATATACATTGAATCTATGAGGGCGGTGGTATTGGAACCATAATAATAATTGAACCTCATTTCGGGGATTATCTCGTCCCACTCATAATAGCTATTGGTAACTTGAGATGTCCTCCAGCCTCTGCTATTCATGAGAGCGCTGGCGTTGGGCGTAACCTTCCAAGAAAAGGGGTTTGCTGCCAAAAGCATGATTGGCAGAACCAACATTAAGAAAAGGGCATACTTTGTTTTCATCATTCACCTCGCATGTTATTTCTTATATTTACAATATACCCATAGGGTATGCTTCACGCAAATTGTCAAGTTATTTTTTGGGCAGCCTGGGTTTGGGGGATATTTGTGTTCTCGTTTGGAGCTTGTCTATGCGTTCAGTCTTATTTAGCCTCTTCGGTATTGAGTTCCAACCTTAAAATAATATTCAAGCCCTTCAAAGAGCAAAAAAGTGATCAGCGTACTCACGAACCTTTGCGCTGAGACACAAGGGTAGGTTTAGGAGCTTGATAGGTCGTCCATCTGGAAGCTGGAGCTGGTCAAGGCTCAGGCTGCCTTCATGGATGCGTATCGCCATGTCATGATCTGAAATCAGCATAAATTGCATGAGTGAGCGCAGGGAGCCAGTGCTTCCGGATTTTACTTCGATGGGGAACAGTTTTCCGCGGTGGGGGATCACAAAATCCACCTCTGCCGAGGACTGGTGTTTTTCTCTCACCCAAAAGCTGAGCTTGGGAGGTGATGAAGCCCAAATGCTTTGCAACTCCTGCCCCACAATGTGCTGAATAATCAAGCCCTTATGGATGGATTCCAAGGAATCTGAAAGGAAATATTACTCCTGGATGCCAAGCTGATAATTGAGCAATCCAGTATCAAGTAGCTGTAACCTGGGCTTACGCCGATATTGGGGCACCATGGGTAACATTGCAGAAGTAACGGGAAAGCTGAGCTTTAGGAGCTGTGCTTTCTGCAGTTTATCGAAAGCCTGACGGATGGTGAGCGCTTTATAATCCGATGCACCAAAGCCTTCCAAAGTGATGCGTTTTCCTGCTTCAGCGGGTGCAGTTTTGAGGATATGAACCAAAGCTCTTGCCGTGGAAACATCGTCTGCATATTTATCCACATCTTCAAGATAGGCGCTCACGAGGGATTCATAGACGCGATTGACAATCATCATATCTTTGTGTTCAAGATACTTGGCAACGGCTTCCGGCATTCCCCCCAGCAGGGAATAAATTTTGAACTGACGTCTGAGCTCTTCGATGAAAGGCATTGAGGCAGGTACTTGATGGTAAGCTTGGAGAAGATCATCCCTACCCAGAGCTCCCAGATATTCTTCAAAACTGAGAGGCTGTACCCAAAGATTCTCAATCCTGCCCACCGGGAAACTCTGGTGCTTATCACCCACCACCGCTTCCAAGAGTGATCCTGCGGCTATCACGCATAGCTGTGGCATTTCCTCGTAAAAATAACGCAACATCTTGATTGCTATCGAACTGAACTGAATTTCGTCGATGAAAAGCAGAGTCTCCTCGGGTTTGATGGGTTGTGAGAAACGTAAACAGATCAATTGAAACAGCTCACGCACCTTGAGCTCACGGGCAAAAAGCTGTCTATCTGCCTCCAGATCAAGATTCACATACAAGAAAATTGGAAAAAACTTGGCAAATTCCTTCACAACAGTGGTCTTTCCCACCTGCCTGGCACCTCTGAGCACCAAGGGCTTGTGCTTGCTTTCATTCTTCCAGCGCTCCAAATCACGCTCAATCGTTCTTTTGATCATCTGTAACTCCTATCTGATTCTCTGATGTGGACATAGAATAGAAATATGATAATATGTCAAGGCAATATTTGGCGTTTACATAGTCAAACTAAGGGCAATATTTGGCATTTATGGAGGCAAACTAAGGGCAGTTTATTGTATTTTGAGGTCAAACTAAGGGCAATAAGGATGTTTAAGGTTTGTGATGTGCCACAA
>JAAYJN010000020.1 GCA_012522935.1 Candidatus Cloacimonadota bacterium
ATTTTATGTTGAGCTTATGTTGCATGAGGAACATGCCTCCCCATTCTTGCCCATTAGCCTCCCTTGTACCACCCTTGTCTCACCCTTGTCGAGACAAAGGAGAGACAAGGGTGGTTAACAGGGGAGCAGGCTGCAGCAAACTGGAATATTTATATATTTAACATACTTCTGATGGTTGATCAAGCCCAATTCCAACCGCCTCCAAGACATAATTGAGGTGCTGCAAAATAAAGCTTTACAAAATAAGGTATTCTGAAATGATGACTCAAAATTCATCTGGAGGATGAAATGCCACTTACACCTGAGGCCAAAACGGCTATCATGGCAGAGTTTAAACTCCATGAATCAGACACAGGCTCGCCTGAAGTTCAGGTAGCTCTTTTGACACACCGGATCAATTCCATTACCGGTCACCTGAAAGAGCATCCCAAGGATTTCAGCACAAGGCGTGGACTGTTGAAACTGATCGGGCAACGCAGGCGCCTCCTTGATTATCTGAAGAAAGTAGATATCGAACGCTACCGCCAGTTAATCAAGGCTCTCGGCATCCGTAAATAACTCAAGTCATGATACACAATGGAAAGCGGGCATCTGCACAGTGCAAAGTCCGCTTTCCCCTTTTTCAAATTTCGCTCCCCATGGAGTAAACCTATTATTAACAACCTCAGGAGTTTGAGCAATAAGCTAAAGGGCCACAATGGCTTTTCAGCCTATTGCTTCATCTCCTGCGGTACAAAAGTGCTAAGGAGAATAAATGCACAACTTTAACATTATAAGCCGTGAAATCGAATTTTGCGGTCGTACCCTCTACATCGAAACCGGCCGCATGGCAAAACAAGCCAACGGCAGCGTCTTCATCAGATACGGAGACAGCGCTGTTTTGGTGACCGCCAGCATGGGCAAAGACCCTGTGGAAGGTCAGGATTTCTTCCCCCTCACCGTGGATTATATCGAAAAGATGTATGCCTCTGGCAAGATTCCCGGCGGTTTCTTTAAGCGCGAAGCCAAGCCCAGCACCAGCGCCACCCTTTCCGCACGCGTGATCGATAGATCCATCCGTCCCCTTTTCCCTGATGGATTCCGCAATCAAGTGCACGTGGTTTTGAACGTCCTTGCCTATGATGGCAAGACAGATCCTGAAGTATTGGGAATCTTGGGCGCATCACTGGCGCTCAGTATTTCTGATATTCCCTTTCATGGGCCCATCGCCGGTGTGACCGTTGGTTATATCGATAATGAACTGGTAGTTAATCCTTATTTGCCAGATCTGAACGAGCGCTCTACGCTCAACCTCGCCGTGGGTGGTTCAGCCACATCAGTGGTGATGATCGAATCCGCCGCTCAAGAACTGAGTGAGGACCTGATGTTGGACGCAGTTTATGCTGGCCATGAAGAGATCAAAAAGCTCTGTGCCCTGCAGGAAGACTTTATCAAAGAAGCCGGCAAGGAAAAGGTGGAAGTAACCCTGATCAGCATTCCGGAAGAATTGCTGCAGCGTGTGGATAATGATTATGGAACCCGCATCGTGGAATCTGCCATGATTATAGGTAAACAGGAACGTCAGGATGCCTTTGACAACACCGAAGAAGAGATGCTGGCAAAGTATCTGGAAAGCGATGGGGAAGAGGCTTTTGCTGAAAACGAGAAGTGGTATAAAGATGCCTATGAAGAGCTGATCCGCCGCTATGTGCGTGAATCCATCCTCAAAAACAAACTGCGCGTGGATGGCAGGGGCTTTGACGATGTGCGTGATATCACCTGCGAAATTGACGTCCTGCCCATGGTTCACGGTTCGTCTTTATTTACCCGTGGAGAAACCCAATCCCTGGGCACCCTCACCCTTGGTGGTGGCAGTGATGAACAGGTGATAGACGGGCTCGAAGAAGAATATAAGAAGAGTTTTTATCTGCATTACAACTTCCCTCCCTTCAGCGTGGGCGAAGCTGGCAGAATGGGTCCCACCGGACGCAGAGAGCTGGGACATGGCAATCTGGCAGAGCGCGCTCTGAAAGCAGTCCTGCCCGAAAAAGAGAAATTCCCCTACACCATTCGCATCGTGGCAGACACCCTGGAATCAAACGGTTCCTCCTCCATGGCTTCCATTTGCAGCGGCTGTATGGCGATGATGGCAGGTGGCGTGCCCTTGAAGGCAGCCGTTGCCGGTATTGCCAATGGCTTGATCATGGATGAAGCTGGAGATTATGTGGTGCTCACCGATATCGTGGGCTTGGAAGACCATCTGGGCGATATGGATTTCAAATGCGCCGGAACTCGTGCCGGCATCACCGCCATGCAGATGGATATCAAGATTGAGGGCATCACCAAAGATATCATGCGCATCGCCCTCCAAAAAGCCAACGTTGCCAGAATGCACATCCTGGATATCATGCATGGCTGTATTGAAGAGCCGCGTGATGATCTGGCACCCACCGCTCCCCGCATCGAAGCCTTCCAAATCCCCGTGGATAAGATAGGCGAGGTAATTGGACCCAGCGGCAAAATGATAAAATCCATCATCGAAAGCTGCAGTGTGGAAATAGATATCTCCGATGACGGCACCGTGCGCGTGCTTTCTCCTGATAAAGCCTCCATCATGCAAGCCAAAGAAATGATTATGGGCATTGCTGTGGAGCCGGAGATTGGTCAGCAGTTTAGCGGCCCCGTCACCAGAATCGAGCCCTACGGCGTCTTTGTGAAAATCCTCAATGGCGTCAAAGAAGGCATGGTGCATGTATCCCAGATGCATCACTCCCGCGTGGAACATCCCGAAGATATGGTGAAACTGGGCGATATCGTGAATGTGATATCACTTGGCTCTGAAAAGGGCAAGCTTTCCCTCACCATGAAAGGCGTGGAAGGCAATCCCGAGCCAAAACCGGGACAGCCTCGCGAGCGTACTTATAGCAATCGTCGTGATGACAAAGGTTCAGACCGCGATCGTGGCAGACGCCCACAGGGCCGCAACGATAGATACCGTAGATAATACATATATAATACTTTGGCTCCGTTTCCTTGTAATATTGGAGATGGAGCCAAAGCAAACCCCAAGCTTTTAAGTCTAAGGAGATCAGAGATGAAAAACTGGATCGCTGATCCGGCTCTGAGCGAGCTGGGACGTAAAGAGATTGCCCTTGCCGAGCTGGAGATGCCCGGCTTGATGGCACTTAGGGAAAAGTATGGCAGTCAGAAGCCGCTCGAGGGCGCCCGCATCACCGGCAGCCTCCACATGACCATCCAGACCGCCGTGCTGATAGAAACCCTGGAAACACTTGGCGCAAAAGTGCGCTGGGCAAGCTGTAATATCTTTTCCACTCAAGACCATGCCGCAGCAGCCATTGCTGAAAACGGCACCCCCGTATTTGCCTTCAAGGGCGAAACACTGGAAGAATACTGGAAATGCACCCTATTTGCGCTTAGCTGGCCAAATGAGGATACGCCTGATCTCATCATCGACGATGGGGGAGATGCCACCCTGATGGTGCACGAGGGATACCGTTTGGAAGAGCTTTATGCCTCCACGGGAAAGCTTCCCCTGCCTGATGCTGAAAACCACGAGCTGAGGCTGGTGCAAGAGCTGTTAATCTCTCAATTGGCAGATAATCCCCAGAAATGGCACAAGATCGCCCAAAACATCCGTGGCGTAAGCGAAGAGACCACTACGGGTGTGCATCGGCTTTATCAGATGTTAGATGCCAACAAGCTGCTTTTCCCTGCATTCAATGTCAACGATTCCGTTACCAAATCCAAGTTTGACAACCTCTATGGCTGTAGGGAATCCTTGGCAGATGGCATCAAGAGAGGCACCGACGTGATGGTGGCAGGCAAAGTGGTGATGGTTTGCGGCTATGGAGACGTGGGCAAAGGCTGTGCCCAATCCATGCGAGGCTTTGGAGCCCGAGTGATAGTGAGCGAGATTGACCCCATCTGTGCTCTGCAGGCTTCCATGGAAGGCTTTGAGGTGAACACCGTGGAGAGCATGCTTTCCACAGCCGATATCTTTGTGACCGCCACTGGCAATTGTGATGTAATCAGCGTGGAGCATATGCAAAAGATGAAAGACCACGCCATTGTGTGTAATATAGGTCATTTTGATAACGAGATCCAGGTGAACCAGCTCTATGCCTTGCCGGGCGTGCAAAAGATTAATATCAAACCCCAGGTGGATAGGATTGTGTTCCCGGATGGCAAATCCATTATTCTGCTTTCTGAAGGCAGATTGGTGAATCTGGGCAATGCCACTGGACATCCATCCTTTGTGATGAGCTGTTCCTTTACCAATCAGGTTTTGGCGCAAATGGCGCTTTGGCAGAATACACATCAATTGGGAGTCTATACACTTCCCAAAATCCTTGATGAAGAAGTGGCGAGGCTGCATCTGGGCAAGCTGGGTGTGGTTTTAACCCAAATGACCACAGAGCAGTCAGATTATATTGGTTTCCCCATCCAAGGACCCTACAAACCCCATCACTATCGCTACTAATGTCCACCAACGCACCGGTAATCATTGATGAGCTCTTTGGCGAGCTGGAATTGCCCACCGATGAGCGTCAATGGTTTGTGGCACGCACAAAGCCCCGCTGTGAAAAGAAACTGGCACAGCATGCCCGCCGTAATGATATTCATTATTACCTGCCTCTGATGAAGAGCAAAAAGATATACCAAAAACGGAAGGTGGAATTTACCAAGCCGCTTTTCCCCGGATACCTCTTTGTGTGTATGAATTTCAATCAGAAACAGACGCTTCTCATCTCCGGCTTTAGTGCTGGGATCCTTCCGGTAAAACATCAACAGCACTTGCTGGATGAGCTCAAAGCCCTGCATAAGATACCGGATGACAATATCAAGATTGGATACCAGTATTGGCTTTCCAGCGGCCTGGAGGTCAAAATTATAAGTGGCCCCTTTGCCGGCAGCATTGGCGTGGTGGAAAGCCATGATAAGATAGATGAGGTGAGGCTGCAGGTGGAAATCCTGCGTCAAGCCGTATTGGTGCGTATCGACCCGCGTGATGTGGAGATTATTGGCAAATATGAGATTGTGGAAGTTTAACAGTCACCGTATATTAACAAATCCTTTTGAGAGGACTATATGAAGATACTTGTAACAGGAGCAGCCGGCTTTATCGGCTCACACGTTGCCCAAGCGTATTTGGATCAGGGGCATGAAGTGGTGGTGGTGGATAACCTCTCCACCGGATATCAGCATAATGTGGATAAGCGTGCAAAGTTTTATAATATAGACATCCGCGATCCCCAGCTTTGCGAGGTGTTTGCCAATGAACAGCCTGATGTGGTGAACCACCATGCGGCTCAGATATCCGTACCCCTTTCCATAGAAGACCCACGCCTTGATGCAGATATTAATGTATTGGGTTTTATAAACATTCTGGATTGTTGTATAAAGTATAAGGTTAAGAAACTTATCTATATCTCCAGTGGAGGAGCTATTTACGGTGAAGCAAAAGAGTATCCCACCACTGAAGAATACCATCCCCAACCACTCTCCGTATATGCCATCAACAAGATGAGCGGAGAGCACTATCTGCAGCTTTACAGGCATCAATATGGCTTGGATTACACAGTCTTGCGCTATTCCAACGTCTATGGACCGCGTCAGGTATCCCATGGCGAAGCAGGGGTGGTATCCATCTTTATAGAAAAGCTGCTGCAAGGTTTGATCCCCACTGTTTACGCCTATCCGGACGAACCAGCAGGAATGATCCGAGACTATGTGTATGTGGCAGACGTGGTGCGCGCCAATGTGTTGGCTCTCACTGGTGGACACAACGATTACTTTAATATCGGCACCTGCATCGAAACCACCACCATGCAGCTATATAACGCCATTCAATGGCAGCTGGGGCTGGATGTGCCTCCCCACCGTGGGGAAGCCCGCAAGGGTGACCTCCGCCGCTCTATGCTGGATGTCTCCAAAGCCTTCAAAGTATTGGGCTGGAGCCCCATCTACACCCTGGAAGATGGCGTTAAAGAAACCATCGCTTACTTTAAACAAAAGCAGGTGCAGCCATGAAAATAACGATGATCGGCAGTGGCTATGTGGGCTTGGTGTCGGGCACCTGTTTTGCCGAAATGGGTAACTTCGTGATTTGTGTGGATAAAGACACAGACAAGATCAAGATGCTGCAGGCTGGTAAGATACCCATCTATGAACCCGGACTCACTGAGATGCTGGTTGCCAATGCCCAAGCGGGACGCCTCAGCTTTAGCACCGATCTGGCTGCCGCTGTGCGCGCCTCTGAAGTGGTCTTTATCGCTGTGGGAACCCCTGCCGATGAAGATGGCTCTGCTGATCTTACTCACGTCTTGAGTGCAGCATCTGCCATCGCCACTTCCATGGATTCATACAAGATTATTGTCAACAAATCCACTGTTCCCGTGGGCACGGCAGACCTGGTCAAAGAGCGTATCGCCTCCATCTTGAAGTCCCGCGGGGTGGATATACCTTTTAGCGTGGTATCCAATCCCGAATTCCTCAAAGAAGGTGCCGCCATCCCAGACTTTATGCGTCCTGATAGAATCATCCTTGGCGTACAAGACGAAAGCAGCAGCAGGGTAATGAGGGAGCTCTACAAACCCTTTAACCTCAGTGAAGACAGAGTGATTGAGATGAGCCCCCGCTCTGCAGAAATGAGCAAATACGCAGCCAACGCCATGCTTGCCACCCGCATCTCTTTTATGAACGAACTGGCAAAGCTGTGTGAAACGATGGGTGCAGATATCTCTGAAGTGAGGACAGGCATCGGCTCGGATACCAGAATCGGACACAAATTCATCTATCCCGGTCTTGGCTATGGAGGCTCCTGCTTCCCCAAAGATATCAAGGCTCTCATCAGCATGCACCGCGACGCTGGTAGCAGCTCCCGCATTCTGGATGCTGTGGAGGAGACAAACCGCCTCCAGAAAGAGCTGTTGGTGAATAAGCTCATCGCCCTCTGGGGAGAGGATATGAAGGGCAAGATCGTTGCCCTCTGGGGGCTGGCATTCAAACCGCAGACAGATGATATGCGGGAGGCTCCCTCAATTGTAATAGTCAATCAGCTTGCTGCCCTGGGTGCCCACCTGCAGGTTTACGACCCCATCGCCATGGACAATGCCCGGCGCATCTTCCAGGATATACCCAATATCACATTTATGCCGGATGAGTACGCAGCCCTGCAGGATGCAGACGCCCTGCTGCTCATCACCGAATGGCGCCAATTCCGTTATCCCGATTTTGCAAGGATGAAATCCCTCTTGAAGAGTCCCCTCATCCTGGATGGACGCAATCAATACGATCCTGTCAGGATGCAGGAGCTGGGCTTTGGCTACTATGCCATTGGCAGACCCTCTTTACCTCCCAATTCTTAAGCCCCACCCAAAAGCACATTATAAATAAAAAGCGCTGATCACAATAGACCAGCGCTTTTTTACATCAATCTATAGAGGTGCTATTCACCGATGATTTTAATCATCAGTCTCTTGTCTCGTTTACCATCGTATTCCCCGTAAAATATCTGTTCCCAAGGGCCAAAATCCAGCTTCCCATCAGTGATAGCCACCACCACTTCACGCCCCATAATCTGTCGTTTCAGGTGGGCATCAGCATTATCTTCAAAGCCGTTATGTCTGTATTGGCTATGTGGTTTTTCAGGAGCCAGCTTTTCCAGCCACACCTCAAAATCGTGATGCAAGCCACTTTCATCATCGTTGATAAATACAGAGGAGGTGATGTGCATGGCATTTACCAGGCACAAGCCTTCCTTGATGCCACTTTCGTGGAGTGCAGCTTGCACTTGAGGCGTGATATTGATATATTCCCGGCGCTGGGAGGTATTGATTACGAGGACTTTACGGTATGATTTCATGGCACCAGGGGTTTTTGATTTAGATACATGGCAAGGTCGGTGGGATTTTCAAAGATAAGATCTGCACCTGCTTTTTTCAGCTCGTCTATATTTCCATAGCCCCAGCCAGCTCCAATGGAGATCATACCGGCATTTTTGGCTGTTTGCATATCCACCACGCTATCACCCAAAAAGGCGATGTTTTCCACATTCACTTTCAGCCTGTCTGCCAGTTCCAAAGCTCTGGTGGGGTCTGGTTTCAAGGGCATATCCGGTTGCTCTCCGCTGTAGATGCCAAAGGGGTTTTTGCCTTGGTTTATCATCGCACCCCTAAAATAATGACGAATCATCTTTTTGGTAAAGTAGTGCACTTTATTTGAAAGTATCGCCACACGGATTTTACGAGATACACACAGCTGGATCAGATGCAAAATACCCGGATATGGTTTGGTGTTGACGTGCCAGCCTTCGTCATACTTGTACCAAAACTTTTCCGCCAAATTATAGATTGCATCCTCAGTTCGTTTATCCTCGGGCAAAACTTTGGTTGAAAGGTCCTTCAGCCCATTACCCACATAATTCACATATTCTTCAATGGGGTGAGTGGGATAGCCCAATTCTTTCAATGCCAAATTCATGCTTTCTGCAATGTCGCGGATACTGTCCAACAGTGTCCCATCCAGATCGAAGATGATTGCCCTGATATTGGGGATATCTTTCATTTTATCCTTCCTTATTTTGGTTTGTTGTAATATTACGTATTTCTTTGTCCATTGATTGATGGACAGTTATACTTGGTATTGGAATTTCCATTCCAGTTTTAATAAATTCTTGTTTAATTGTGAAGATCAATTCATTTTGTAGGTCCCAATAATTCTTGGTTTCCGCCCACACGCCAAGGAGGATGGAAATGCCGTATTGCTCAAAACCCTGCAAAAGCACCAATGGCTGGGGATCTTTCAAAGAGAGGCTGGCTCCTTCAGCGATATCTCTCAAGAGCTGCATCGCCCTCTCCAAGTCATCATTGTAGGATACTATCATTTTTACATTTACCCTACGAATGGGATAACGCGTGAGATTGATCACCTCAGATTTGATCATGGTTTCATTGGGAACCCTGATAAATCTATTGTCAGGTGTTTTCAGTTTTATGGATAAGAGGTCGATTGATTCGATACTGCCCACCACATCATCCACCTGCACAGAATCTCCCACGCCAAAGGGCTTTTCAGAGATCAAAAAGATACCGCTGATGATATTGGACATGCTGGTCTGTGATGCAAAAGAGATCGCCACACCAAATACGCCAGCCACGCCCAAAAGAGCAGATAGCTTGAATCCAAATTCATGCAAAACCATCAATACCACAATGAGGAAGCTCACATAGCGAACCGTCTTCACCAATATCTGACCCACTTGCAGGGAGGGAATCCCCTTGCTAAGCTTTTTGATGCCTTTATTTAGCAGCGCCAGTATGGGTATGGCTACTATTATAATGAGCACAGCTCTTACTATTTGCGATATTAAGCCTGCCATCCCAACTTGATCGAATACCCCCGTGAGATATTCATTGACAGTCATTAATACTCCCATTATCTATGATCAAGGATGATAGAACCCAAAAAGAATTATTCCTGTTTTTTGTCAATAAGTATTTATGAATTCAATAAAATATCATTGAGTGATGAATCATTCCAACCACCCATTCCAAAGGAACCCTTTTTGGAAAACCCATAAAGACAAGGTATTTACTATCTTATAATTAAACCCTTACAGATGCATCAAGGGAAAGCCTATGGATTTCATCGTTTTTAAGGAATGAAACATGCATCTATATATGGTCTTATTCTATCGCAAGGAGCCATGATATCCTATGAAAAGCTATTTGGTTTTGCTATTGTTATTACCGGCACTACTTGGTGCCGCCACCCTTCATTATCAGTTGAATTTTGAGGAAGACAGCCCCAGCGGGTTTACCACCGCCCCCGCCCGCTTACATCTTCCCGCCTATGAAATCAACGTGCTCTTGCCAGCTGGCGCCTGTGTACACAGCTTTGATCTTCAATTTACACACAGCAGCCCCCCTGTGCATTCTTATTCTCAGCTCAATCCGCCTTGGCATGATTCCTTTAATGTTTTGGATGCTGCTCCCTCATATCGCACCCCACCCGCCTTTCAATATCTGGGCTTAAAACGCTGGGGTGATCTACATTATGCCTCCTTTGCCATCCTGCCTTATGACATGCAAACTGGTTTATGGCGCCAGCAGGCAGAGCTCACCTTGTCTTACTCACAGGATAGATTCAGCCGCAACCTCATCCCCAACACCCTTTTGCAAAACGACTTTTTTATCAATCAAACAAAGATCCATGACTGGTATCAGAGGCAGACCACCCGCAATTATGACTTTTTAGTGGTGGGCAAATCCACTCATTTTCCTTATCTCAGCGAGTGGGACGCTTTCCGCCAGAGCCAAGGCTTTATCATCGAATATGCAGATATCAACACCATCTTGGCAGAAACCAATGGGGTCAATGATGCCGATAAGCTGCGCAATTATCTAAAATCCCAATACGAAGCCAGCCCTTTTACCTATCTGCTCCTCGTGGGTGATCATGACGTGGTGCCAGTTGCCTATCTCACTCCCGAGCCCAACGGCTATGACCTCGTCCCCAGCGATTTCTTCTACTGTGATCTATCCAGCGATTGGGATTCCAACGGCAATGGTAAATTCGGCGAATACTCAAGTGGAGTGGGGGAGGGCGATTGGCTGATAGATTTTACACCGGAGGTATTTGTGGGACGCCTCAGCACCAACAGTTTTATGGAATTGAGCAATATCGCCTCCCGTATTGTAGCCTTTGAAACGGATACCACCGGCTACCGCAATAAAGCGCTCTTGCCGGCTGCATATTTCAATTATGGAGGGGAGCCGCTGCAGCAATTTCCCCAAACCGATGGCGGCGTAATGATGGAGCTATTCAAAAACACCGTTTTGCGCGATTATGAGTGCACCACGCTCTATGAACAAGCCGGATATCTTCCCTCCCTCCCCAGCGATTACCCTTTGGATTATGATATCCTCAACGATCAAATCCGCAACCACGATTATGGCATCATCTCCTGGGCTGCCCACGGTTCAGCCACCTCCAGCTCTCGCAAGGTATGGATGAATGACGACAATGGCAACAACCTCCCTGATCCTTACGAAATGCAATGGTTTCAGATGGTGGATTTGGATAGCTTTGGATCCATCACCACCTCGGGTGGCAGCGTGATTTTCGCCGCCTCCTGCTACAACGGTTATATAGATACCAGCCTCAGTTCCCTGGCAGAGCACGCCCTCGCCCGCAAGGGTGTGGGTGTAATTGCCGCTACCCGCACCGGATGGTACAAACCGGGTTGGGCAAATCCCGGCTGGGGCGGCATCTCCAGCTACAACTATCACTTTTTGGAACAATACGCCCAAAACAGGCTCAGCTTAGGCGCTTCACACGCCCACACAAACCTCCTCCACACCCGCTATTACCTCTTTGGCGATCCCCTGGATTCTGACGGCATTATATGGCCGGAATTGCAAAACGTATATACCTATCTCCTCTTTGGCGATCCCGCGGTGGGGCACACGGAAATGGAATATCCTGCGGGAGAAATCCTGGTTTATATCCCGGATGGCGAGGTAGATTACCGCCTGGTAAACACTCTCAGCGATGTAAGCAAAATGAACGTAGTTTACAGCAACCGCCTGATTGAGGATTATGACTATCTCTCAAACTTTACAGCTGTATTTGCCATCATAGATGACTACCAGCTTTCCCCTTGGGAGGAAGATGCACTGGATGGCTATCTAACCAGCGGCGGCATGCTTTATATGGAGGGTGACGGGGTGGATTGGAATAAAAACCACCCTTTGTATCAGAAGTTTAACGTTGTGAGCTATGCTCCCATCAGTGAACCAGTAGAGTTTGTAAGTTCAAGGTCTAAAACTTGGGATAATTGGGCAAACCATCCCGCCTACCGCAATTTATATAATCAAAGTGGTAATACTGAGAGAATCCTGTGGGGAGGATCCGTGACGGGAACTGATTTTGATTTAGCCTATTTCAACAACCAAGATGAATACAAAACGATTGCCTCCACTTTTTTCTTGCGTGAGATAGTGGAAGACACGCCCAATAGCCCTGCAAACAGTTTTGCAGAACTAATCACTTTTATTCTCACCAAACTGGAGGTGCTTGCCCATACCCCCAATGCCCAAGAAACCGTTCCAGCTGTCATTCCAATCCTATCCGCATACCCCAATCCGGCCCGAGGGCAGCTTACTATTCAGTTGGAAAACCCCGCCAAAGGAAATCAGATTTTAGCCATTTACAACTTGCGTGGGCAAAAGGTAAACAGCCTTACTTTGGATGAAAGGAACATCTACACCCAATCCTGGGATGGCAAAGACACGGCAGGACGCCAGTGTCCTCCCGGAATTTACATCCTCAAAAGCGGCAATCTCCACAAAAAAATCACCCTTATCCCATAAACGAAAAATGCATCTTGCCTATTAGCCTCCCTTGTACCACCCTTGTCTCACCCTTGTCGAGACAAAGGAGAGACAAGGGTGGCTAATGGGGGAGACCTAACAAAATAAGCAGTTAACTGAAGGCACAAAACTGCTGATCTTGTATTTCACTGCAAAACAAATAAATAGGATTGCAAGTTATCTTTTGGCAAAACTCCACCATAAGTTGTAACATACTGGTAAATATGGATGCTACCGTGATAATGACACACAACAATCATCCTGATATTTGCCCTCAAATACCACAATTCTTCTTTAATCCTTTATTTTGGCTTGACCGATTTTGGCACTTATAAAAATAGTGTTTTAAAGCGTGTTTGCAAAAGAGTGCCAAACATGCAAAGCTGATAAGATATTGAAATATAATAAAGATAAATGGAGGTACCCATGAAAAAAACGGTGGTGGTAAGTGCGAAACGCGCCGCTATTGGCAATTTTGGTGGCGTCTTCAAAGACGTTTCCGCCGTCCAGCTTGGAGTTGCCGTAGCCAAAGCCGTATTTGAAGAAACCGGTATCAAGCCAGAGATGATCGACGAGGTAATCGTTGGTAACGTTTGTGGCGCCGGTTATGGTCAAAATCCAGCCCGCCAGATTGCCATTCACAGTGGCATTCCAGCCCACATCCCTGCCTATACTGTAAACAAAGTATGCGGTTCCGGCATGAAGGCAGTCACCCTGGCTGCTCTCATGATTGCATCCGGAGAGGCAGATATCATCTTGGCAGGTGGTGCCGAGAATATGAGCCAGATACCTTACGTCTTGATGGATGCCCGTTGGGGCGCCAGAATGGGCAACAAGGAAATGGTGGACCTGATGATTCGTGATGGTCTCAGTGATATCTTCAACGATTATCACATGGGCGTCACAGCCGAGAATCTGGTGGAGAAATTTCAGCTGAGCCGCGAAGAGCAAGACGCCTTTGCCGCAGCCAGTCAAAACAAAACTGAAGCAGCCATGCAGAGTGGCAGATTCAAAGATGAGATTGTGCCCGTAATCATCCCCCAAAGAAAGGGTGATCCCCTCGTAATCGATAAGGATGAAATGCCCCGCGCTGGCGTAACGGCAGAGGGCTTGGCAAAATTGCGCCCCGCCTTCAAAAAAGATGGCTCCGTGACAGCTGCCAATTCTTCCGGTATCAACGACGGTGCAGCCCTCCTGCTACTGATGAGTGAAGACAAGGCAAAAGAACTGGGATTGCCAATTTTGGGCACCCTGGAAAACTATGCTTCAGCCGGAGTGGATCCCTCAATAATGGGATACGGTCCTGTGCCTGCCATCAAGGAAGCGCTGGATAAGGCGGAATGGAAACTTTCCGACGTCCAGCTTGCCGAGCTGAATGAGGCATTTGCCGCTCAATCTTTGGCAGTATTGAAAGGCTTGGAACAAGACGGCGTGGGCAAGATAGACCCCGCCATCGTAAACGTAAATGGCGGCGCCATCTCTTTGGGGCATCCGATAGGAGCCAGTGGCGCCAGAATCATAGTAACCTTGCTGCACGAAATGAAAAAGCGTGAGCTATCCAAAGGCTTGGCATCGCTTTGCATTGGCGGCGGCATGGGAATCACAACATTATGGACCAGATGAGGTAAAATAAATGGCAGAAAAACTTAAACTCGACAAAAGCATGGCAATGTTTGCCGAAGCTCAAAAACTCGTTCCCGGCGGCGTTGCCGGCATTCGCAGACCCTACAACTTTGTTATTGGTGAATATCCCATCTTTTTTGAAAATGGCAAAGGCGGCAGAATTGTGGACGTTGATGGCAATGAATACATAGACTATCTATGTGCTTATGGTCCCATCAGCATCGGATATCGTGAAGAAGAAATCGATGATGCCGTGATTGAACAGATCAAAAACAAGGGCTTTTGCTTTTCCCTCACCCAATCCATCCAGAATGTACTGGTAAACAAACTGAAAGAGATCATCCCCTGCTGTGAAATGGCAGCCATCGTGAAAACCGGCTCAGACGCCACCACTATCGCCATCAGGGCAGCCCGTGCATTCACCGGCAAGCTGAAAGTGGCACGTTGCGGCTATCACGGCTGGCACGACTGGTGTGTGGAAGTGAAGGGCGGAATCCCGGAAAAATTGTATGAAGACGTAATTGAATTCCACTACAACGACCTGGACCAGGTGGAAGATATCTGCAAAAAGCATGCAGACGATCTTGCCGCCATCATCGTGACCCCCGTTGGTCACCCCCTTGCAGCAGAAGTGGAAATGCCCAAACCCGGCTATCTGGAAGGCTTGCGCAAGCTGGCAGACCAATACGGCTGTGTGTTGATATTCGACGAGATCCGCACTGGATTCCGTTGCCATATCGGTGGCGCCCAGGCTCTCTTTGGCGTCACTCCAGACCTTGCCACCTTCGGCAAAGCCATGGCAAACGGTTATGCCATCGCCGCCTTGGTGGGCAGGGCAGACATCATGAATGTGATGGCAGACAATGTGTTTTTGTCTTCCACCTTCTTCCCCAATAGCGATGCCCAGATTGCCGCTCTGAAGACCATTGAGCTTTTGGAACGTGACAAGATGCTGGATGTGATCGCCGCAAAAGGCAACAAATTTGCCCAAGACGTGGAGAAAGTGGTGGATGATTCCGGTATCAACTGCCGTTTCAGCGGTGCACCCTGGATGCCCTATATCACCTTCCCGCGTGATGATGAAGGCTTGTACAAGAAATTGAGAACGGAGTTTTATACCCAATTGATCCGCAGAAAGGTATTCCTGCAGCCCTACCACCACGGCTATATCTGCTACCGTCATACAGACGAAGACCTGGCTTATACCGTGCAGGCTATCAAGGAATCTCTTGACGCGCTCAAATCCCTAACCTAAACCCTTGCTTGTAGAAGCGTGGCAAAATATATATTCGTTATGGGCGGTGTCCTTTCCTCTTTGGGAAAGGGCATCGCCACCGCTACCATTGGTCTTTTGCTAAAAGAAATGGGGTACAAGGTATCCCTGCAAAAATATGATCCATACCTGAACGTGGATCCCAGTATGATGAGCCCCTTCCAGCATGGAGAGGTGTTTGTAACTGATGATGGGGCAGAAACTGATCTGGATTTGGGACACTATGAACGCTTTGTAGATGTGGTGCTCACCCGGGATTCCAGCTGTTCCGCAGGGCAAATATACGAAACCGTGCTCGATAATGAGCGCCGCGGTATGTATAGCGGCATGACGGTGCAGGTGATTCCCCATGTGACGGATGAGATTAAGAAACGTATCAAAAAGCTGGATCGCCACTTTGATGTGATCATTACGGAAATTGGGGGAACGGTTGGTGATATTGAAAGCCTGCCGTTTTTGGAGGCTGTGCGTCAGCTGCGTTTGGAACTGGGCACCAAGAACTGCCTGTGCGTGCTGCTCACCTATGTGCCATACATCAAAACTGCTGGTGAATTGAAGACAAAGCCCTCCCAACACAGCACTTATAAGCTGCGTGAGATCGGTATCCAGCCGGATATCCTCTTGTGTAGAAGCGAAATGCCCTTTGAAGAGGAAATCTACAGCAAAATTGCCCTGTTTACCAACGTTCCCACAAAAAACGTCTTCAACGCCATCGATGTGGATTGTGTGTATGAAGTTCCCCTGGTGTACCAGCAGGCTGGCTTTTCCAAGGTGATTTGTGATCATTTTGACCTGGAATACCGGGAACCGGAATTGAAGCTGTGGCATCAATTTCTAAAGTCCGTCCATAGGGCAGAGGAAGAAATCAATATCGCCATTTGCGGACAATACGTAAGGCATCAAGATTCTTACAAAAGTGTAAGAGAAGCATTGCTACATGCCGCCGCAGCTAATCAGCGCAAAGTGAATATCCGCTGGATAGAAACAGAGCACAGCCTGAGTGATGAAGAATTGAAACAAGAGCTGGCTGATATTGATGGCATCATCTTGCCCGGTGGTTTTGGGATGAGTGATATCGAAGGCAAGATCATCATTGCCGGCTATGCCAGAGAGCATAATATCCCGTTTTTTGGCATCTGCCTCGGCTTGCATGCGATGGTGATAGAATATGCCAGAAATGTATGTGGATTGACAGACGCTCACAGCACCGAATTTGCTCCCCATTCTCCGCATCCCGTGCTCCATCAAATCGATACTGCCAAGTATAAAAGAATGGTGGGCGGCAATATGCGTTTGGGAGCCTATCCCTGTAGTGTGCAAAAAGGCAGCTTGGCGTATGAAGCCTATCAAATGGAGCAGATCAGCGAAAGACACCGCCACCGCTATGAAATCAACAATACCTATAACCCACAGCTCAATTCACGGGGGATGATGGTTTCTGACACCTCACCGGATGGAATGCTGATCGAAATTATGGAATTGAAAACTAACGACTTTTATATTGGCGTTCAGTTTCATCCAGAATTCAAATCACGTCCGCAAAGACCGCATCCGCTATTCAATGCCTTCATTGCCGCCGTCATCAGGCATGGCACAAGGCACCAAAAGTCACATTAGAGAGGATGTGACCTCCTTTCTTTGCAAGAATGATAAGTTTATTTATTGCATGATGTTGGCTATGTGTTATGCTGCTTTACAAAGAAAATATGAGGCAAATGCGCATATTTGTCTTGACAGAAAATGCATATTCAAAATGATGCTCAAACAACACAGTTCAATCGAACAACGCTGGGGGCGTAGTTCAGTTTGGTTAGAACGCTTGCCTGTCACGCAAGAGGCCGCGAGTTCGAGTCTCGTCGCTCCCGCCATTTTTGGACGCCTATCAAGGCGTCCATTTTCTTTCATAGGGCAAAAATGATGGCTTACCTGCAATTGGCTTTTCTTTATCTGTTTAACCTCGTTATCGAAGGTTTATTCCTCATCTTCAAACCAGTGTTGTGCTTCTTTTTGAAGCGCATCAAATATCAGGATTCACTGATAGCTGAAGGTCAAGCCCTCGATGGCGGCATATTGTTTCATGCGGCATCAATGGGGGAGGTAAACGCCTTAAAGCCTTTGATCCTGGCTTTGCTGAAACAAAAACCCAATACCAAGATCGCCGTCACCACAACTACGGTCAATGGGCTGAAAGCGGCATCAGTCATACATCCTTCAGTTTACTCCAGGCTTAGTGTGTTTGATATTTACAGCCTCAGGAAAAAGCAATTGAAAACCTTTAATCCGGGACTCTTGTGTGTGATGGAGACAGAGATCTGGCCAAATCTATTGCTGTTGGCGCGCTCACAAAAGATCCCCGTGCTCTTTATCAACGCCCGCCTCAGTGAACGCAGCGTGAAAAGGCTGCGGGCAATACGCCCTTTATTGAAGATTTTAGAGCGCCCCATCTGTGAGATCATGGCAAAAAGCGAAGAAGATGCACAGCGTTTTGAGCAGCTTTTTGACACCAAAATAACTGTGGCAGGAAATCTCAAATTTGCCGCCTTACCCATCGAGATTGATGCCGCTGGATTAAGGCAAAAGTGGGGCTTTGCCACCTCTGATCTCATCATCTGTGCCGGCAGCACCCGTCCCGGTGAGGAACAGCTATTGCTAAAGGCATTTTCCAAGCTACAGCATGAATATCCACATGTAAAGCTGATCATAGTGCCGCGCCATTTGAACAGGATGGATGAGATAGTCAAGCTGTTGGAAGGCTTTTCATATCGACTGTTTTCAGACGAGCGAGAGCAGGCAGGCAGCGCTCCCATCTTCGTCCTGGATGCGATGGGCTGGCTCAATCACGCTTATAGCATCTGTGATATCGCCGTTGTGGGAGGGTCTTTCTACAATTTTGGCGGACACAATCCCGTGGAGCCGGCAAACTTTGGCAAACCCATCTTGATGGGTCCTCATCATAGCTCCTGCGTGGAATCAGTGGAGGCACTTTTGCAGGATGAGGCGATTTTAGTAGTGGACAAAAAAGAACTGGATGATAAATTGACATTTCTATTGGATAATCCTCTGCAAAGAGAAAAGATGGGGGAGCGTGCGCGCAAGGTGATCTCCCGCTTTCAGGATTCTTTGGACAAATACCTGCAAGGAGTGAAAAGATGCAAGAACTAAGGCGAGAAGCTATGTTTTGGGAAAAGGCGGACGATCTGGGCGCAAAAGCTGTGCGCTGTCTGCTGTGTCCCCATCATTGCATCATCAAGGTAGGGGAGAGGGGGATTTGCCGCGGCAGGTATAATCATGATGGCACCTTGTACGCCATCAACTATGGCAAAACTATCGCCTTCAATATTGATCCCATAGAAAAGAAGCCTTTATATCACTATCATCCAGGCTCTGCCATCATATCCATCGGACCCAACTCCTGCAATCTGGGCTGTTTCTTTTGTCAGAATGCTGAGATTTCTCAAAAAGACACTGGCTCTGCAGAGCTTACTTTTTCCGATATTCGCACATATTTTCATCAGTATCCATCTCTGCCTCGCCAAATCGCAATCACCTATACGGAACCCTTTACCTGGTATGAGTATATTTATGATCTGGCACAGGAAATCCCCGATCTGGCAATCGTGCTTATCACCAATGGATATGTGGAGAGCCAGCCCTTGCAACAGCTCTTGCCATATCTGGATGCCATGAATATCGACCTCAAATCCATCCAGGATAGTTTTTATCGTCAGCATTGTAATGGCGGTTTGCAGCCTGTATTGGACACCATAAAGATGGCACACGCGCATGGTGTGCATCTGGAAATAACCAACCTCCTGATTCCGGGGCTGAATGACTCTCCGCTGGAAACCGAAGAACTTGCCCTTACCATAGCCAAAATCGATAGGGAAATCCCCTTGCACCTTTCCCGCTATTATCCGGCTTATAAAGCCCAAATCCACCCCACTGAGATACAGGCGGTGTTGGATGCCAGAAAGATCGCTCAAAAGCATTTGCGCTGGGTTTATGCGGGGAATATAGGGTATGGAGAACATTACAATAGCATCTGCGCCAAATGTGGCAAACCTATCATTACACGTGGGGTTGAAGAAGTGAAGCTCAATCTGCTGAGCGATAAAGCAGGTAAGGCGATAACTGGGTGTTGCAAAGAGCCTTTCCGAGGGAAGTTTGAAAAGTAAAGCCTGGTATAGGGAACTCACTATTGCCGATCTTATCCTGGTCTTCGTGATCATGATGGCAATCGTATTTTCCGCTGTATTCCTGTGGAGAAAGCGCGATTTGAAACAGGATGCACTTTTGTATGTGTACAAAAATGATATATTGTGGAGCATCTATCCCATGGATAAAAACCAGGTGGTGAAAGTGGACGAGCATAATAGCTTTGAGATTCGTGATCAGCAGGTGGGGATGATCTTGGCAGATTGCCCGGATAAACGCTGTATTAAACAAGGATTCACCTCCATACTGCCCATAATATGCCTCCCTAACAAGCTGGTTTTGGAAGTTAAGAGTGGGGAAGAGGCAGAAACGCCTCATATTCTATATTAGAGGATTTATGCTTAGAATCGCCATTTATATCTCAGATCACGGATTCGGCCATGCCGCGCGGATGGCGGCTCTCAGCGATGAGCTCATCAAGCTGGGCGTGCAGGTGCTCTTGAGAACCCAGCGGCGTAAATTTCTATTTTCCTGCCTGCAGAGCCCATTCTGTGAACTTCATCCGGCACAGATGGATTTTGGTGTACTGCACAAAGAAGACTTGAAATCTGATATTCCTGCCACCAGAGAGGCTTTGCTGGAACTATTTGGCAAACGCAATGAAATCGTGGAAAGAGAAGTAAACTGGCTGCGCAATCATGCCATTGATCTGGTGATAGCTGATATTCCATTCTTGGTGATGGAGGCATGTAGTTATGCCAAAAAACCTATATTTGCCATTTCTAACTTTGATTGGGTATATATATATCAGCATCTGTTTAAGGATGAACCTCAGATATATCCGCTTATCAACACTATTTACAGTCTTTACCAACATTCAGATATGGTTTTTCGCCTGCCTTTCAGCACACCGCGCAGCATGCTTTCTTTTCCCAAAAGTATTAAAACTGGACTGTTGGCACGCCGCAAAGAGACTTATGAAGATATCCGAACAAAATATAATATAGATGATGGCACGCCTATTCTGGCTTGTAGCTTTGGGGGACAACCCGGAAAGAGCATAGACTTCCCATCGCTCTGTAAGGCTTTTGAGGGTGTGGTTATCAGCACAAATCAGGAATATCAAGCATCCAATCACATTTGTGTATCCAAGGAGACAGACTGGCTGGATATTATTCATGGCTCCGATCTGCTTGTCACCAAGCCCGGATACTCCACCTTCGCAGAGGCAACCCAGTTTAATAAACCCATCCTCTACAGTCCACGTGAGGAATATCCGGAAGAGAAGGTGCTGATTGATGGATTGAAGAGTTATCCGGCAAAGCTGGCTTTTTGCTCTGATACCAGAGGTGTCAGCGCTTGGCGCCGGCTGCTTGATCAAATCCCCAAGGCAGAGGCACGCAAAGCCACATTTCGCAATCAAAACCCGCAGGTTGCGGCAGCTATCATGCAGTCATTTTGGAAGCTAAAAGGGGGAAATGGAAATCTGGTAAGCGTGTTTGATATCGGTTCCAATAACCTCAATTATATATTGCAAGATGTGGAGCGCAATAAAACAGTGCACGTGGCTCACTATAATACACGCTTGGCAGCGAACATGAATGCCAAGGCCTTAAGCCTGTTGAAGAGCAAGGTTGGCTCACTCCTTAAAATGCAGGGTGATGCCATAAAGACAAACTTTATATCTACCGCTTTGGCAAGGGAAAGACCGCAGTTTTCCACCTTTGAAAGCTGGTTGGAATCCCGGCATCACGCCAAGGTAAAGGTTCTGAGCCAAAACCAAGAAGCAAGGCTTGCCTTTTTGGCTGCCACAAACAGTCTTCATAGTGATAAAGAGATGCTGGTAATTGATATTGGCGGCCTCAGCACAGAGTTTATCTGGGGATTGGGCAAGGATAAATGGCAGGGCATCCCCTACGGACTCCTCAGTCTGAAGGAGGGTATTTATCAAGAAATTCTGCCTCTGGTGGTAGAATCCTTACCGGATCTTCCTGATCTTAAAGATAAAGAATTGGTGCTTGTGGGGCTTACCGGAGCCTTTTTTGCCAAAGTAATATATAGACAAAAGCAGGCGCATCCTTGGCTGCTTCACGGCAAGGCCATTACCAAGGCAGACCTTGAGGAATTGGGAATTGCGCTGGAAAACAAAGATTCTTCCCGCTGGTTACCCTACTTACAGCGTCCGAAAGACGAGGATATACTCCACATTAGTCATGCGTTCCTCCGTTTAATACTGGACAAATATCAGGCATCCCGCTTTTTGGTATCTTATTATGGTATATCTTATGGATTCTATTATCAAAAAACAATGCACAAGCAGAGGCAAAAGCGATGAGATTCTTCGTTGAAACCTACGGCTGCCAGATGAATGTGGCAGATAGCGAGATGGTGACATCCATGCTCATCCAAGCCGGTCATACGCCTGCCACCAATATCGATGATGCCCAGCTGATTGTGTTCAATACATGCAGTGTGCGTGAACATGCAGAGCAGCGCGTCTTGGGACGCATTGCCAACGAAAAGCATCGCAAACAGCAAAATCCCGATCTAAAAATCGCAGTGGTTGGTTGCATGGCACAAAGGATGGGGAAGAGGCTGATGGAGCTGGAAAGCGGTGTGGACTTCGTGTTTGGCGTGGATCAATATGATAAGCTTGCTGAAATCCTGGCAAATGACTCTCCCATTCAAAACCACTGGACAGAGATGGATAATGAGCAAGTCTATCATGGCATCTTGCCCACCCGGTTGAACAGGCATTGCGGTTTTGTGACCGTCATGCGTGGTTGTGATAATTTCTGTTCCTATTGTATAGTGCCTTATGTACGCGGCAGGGAACGTAGCCGACCTGCATCCGATATTGTCAAGGAAGTTGAAGAGGCTACCTTGGAAGGGTTTAGAGATATTACCCTTCTGGGGCAAAATGTTAATTCCTATCAAAATGAAGGGATGGACTTTGCGTCTCTTTTAAGAGAGCTCAATCAGATAGATCCTCTCTGGCGTTTGCGCTTTGTCACCTCTCATCCCAAAGACCTGTCTGATAACCTGATCCAAACCATGGCAGATTGTGATAAGATATGCGAACACATCCATTTACCTATGCAATCCGGCGATGATGATGTTTTATTTAGAATGAATCGCGGCTATGGTAGCAGGCATTATTATGACCTCATAACAAGATTGAGGACTGCCATACCAGATATAGCGCTCACAACAGACGTTTTGGTGGGCTTTCCAGGAGAAACAGAAAGGCAGTTTGAAAACACGCTGGAGCTTATGAGGCAGATTCAGTTCGATTATGCCTTCTGCTTCAAATACAGCCCCAGAGAAGGAACTGCTGCCGCCAAGTCCACTGATCAGATTCCAGAAGAACTGCGCTTGGAGCGTCTGCAAAAGACTATTGATCTACAGCGGGAGATTACCTTGCACAAGTTCCGCTCTCAGATCGGGAAACGAGTGGAAGTTTACGTGGAAGACTTCAGCAGGAAATCTCATGAACAAGTCTCCGGGAAAACTCGAGACTTTAAGATAGCAGTTCTCAGTGGAACCTCTGATCAAATAGGCAGCCTGGTGGAGGCAAAAGTGATTGATGCCACCGCCGGCACATTGATCTGCTTATGACACAGAGGCTTATGAATAAGGAACGTTATGTAAACTACTGCTTATTTGGGTTAAGCTGCAGTTGTCCAAATAGATGCCTATGCATCTTCCCCACTCTTTTTATACTAAGGAGAACCAAATGCAGAGCATGACCGGTTACGGAAAAGCAAGATACAATCAAGATGGTATCAGCCTGGAAATTGAAATCAAATCCATCAATGGGCGCTACCTTGATTTAAAAATCTCGTCACCCAGGGAATTGAGTTTTTATGAACATACCATCCGCACAAAGATCGGGCATATCCTCCCCCGCGGCTCCATGGAAGTTAAAATCAATTACCATGATTCCCGCGAGCCTGAAATTCAGATTGACAGTGCCCGCTTGAAGAAATATCATGATGTCCTCAGAACAGCCCTCGATGATGTGGGCATTGATGAATCCATCCCTTTGCAATTGCTCTTGGCAGATACCGATATCATCTACATCCCCAATAACCTCGATGAGGATACCCTGTTACTGCGCTCTCTTAATGAAACATTAGAACATGCCATTGACAGGATTATGGAATCCTTAAATGCAGAGGGCGTACAGATCAAAGCCGAGTTTGAGACCTCAATCACCAAGATCCAAGATGCTCTTGCCCATATAGAAACGCATATAGAGCCCTATAAGAAGGAACTCTTGCAGCGCCTGATGCAAAGAATAGCTGAGCTTTTGGATGCCGCCAATATGGAAAACATGGAGCAACGTCTGATGCAAGAGGCTGCCATCTATGTAGATAAGTATGACGTGCAGGAGGAAATCAGCCGCTTAAAAAGCCACCTGCAACGCTTTTCGCAGACCATCCAGTTAGAAAGTAAAGAAGTTGGTAAAACGCTTAATTTCATTCTGCAGGAAATGCACCGTGAAGCCAATACCCTCGGCTCCAAGTTTGAACTAATTCAGACCTTTGATGATATCCTGATCATCAAGGATGAGATAGAAAAATGCCGGGAGATGAGCCAGAATGTCTGCTAATACCCTCTTAAAATGGCGCTCCTGGCCTCTTGTTGACAGGGGCAAAACCTCAATAATCCTGATTGTCTTTTTAATTTTACTTGCTGTGCTGCTGTGGCATATCACTGTAAATGTATGGGAAACGCCGTTTTATTACTATTTGGGAATGCTCTTGGTGCTGGCAAACCTGATGCCATGGTTCATTCCCACGGATTATGAGCTGGGTGAATACGAGATCAAGGTGCGCTACCTCTTCATCACCGTTAGGCGTAAATACACAGACTTTGGCTGTTATTATGAAGACAAACATGGCATCATGCTCAGCACCTTCAAGATGCCCAGAAGGCTGGATCCCTTCCGGGGACAATCCCTCCGCTTCTCTGCCAATAGAGAGGAAGTGGAAGAATTAAATAACATACTACACAAGAAAATAGGTAAGAAATACTAAAGGAATAAATGAGATACGAACAGATAAAAGAATTATTATTAAATCATTTCAAGAAGGACAGAACCCCTTCTTCATACACTGAGCTGGTGTCAAAGTTGCGCATTACACGTAAAGACAAGGGCTTCTTGAAGCGGGCTTTGGAGGAACTGTATCGCAATGGTGAATTGATTAGCAGAAAGAGACGCTACTCTCCCCCACCTCGCGCAAAGAGACAAGTCAACACAGAGACCGCCAAAGAGCAATTGCCTTCCAGCTTGTTGAGTGGTATTTTTGACGCCACTCCCCTCTCGCGTGATCGTTCTTTTGCCTTTGTGCGCACTGCTGAAGGAGATTTCTATATAGATGCCGAGAATACATTTAATGCTTTTCATAATGACAAAGTGGCAATACAGATTATCAGACGCAACCCCAAAGACCTGCAGGCAAGGGTAACCCGCATCCTCAAGCGTGCCAACCAGTCAATGGCTGGAGACATCCATTTCAATCGGGGTAAGGCAGTCTTCGTCTGCAGCAACCCCAAAATCCATAAATGGTTCAACGTCTCCGACTCTGGCAAAGCCAAAGAAGGCGATAAGGTTGTATTAAAGGTCACAAACTGGGGCTCTCCAGCCATGGGCAAGCTTCCCATGGGCAAAGTGAGTGAAATACTGGGACCTTCCGGCGATCCCCAAGTGGAGCTAATCGCCGTTATCAAGCAATTTGACCTGCCTCTTGAATTTGATCCCGCCATTCTTGCAGAAACAGACAAGCTGTCTGAAGCCATCTCCTATACTGAAATAGCCAAACGTGAGGACTTGCGAGATTTGCTCACCTTCACCATAGACCCAGCTTCTGCCAAAGACTTTGACGACGCCATCTCCATCAAGAAAGATAAAAACGGCTTTACCCTCTGGGTTCATATCGCTGATGTATCACACTATGTTACTCCCAAAACCGAGACCTTCATTGAAGCCACAAAGCGGGGAAACAGCTTCTACTTTCCCAAGAAGGTAATCCCCATGCTGCCAGAGCGTATTTCCAACAGTATCTGCAGCTTACGCCCCAATGAAGACAAGCTCTGCCTCTCTCTGATGACGATGTTTGATCCCAAGGGTCGTATCAAGCAACAACGCTTGGTAGAAAGCGTAATACGTTCTGATGCAAGACTTAGCTATGAGGATGTGGATGTATTGTATAATGAAGAACCATCTAAGATTCCCCCCAATATACAAAAAGCTCTGTGGTGGGGTCTTGAATTGTCTGGCTATTTGAGTAAAAAACGCCTGAGCGAGGGCTATATCTTTTTCGATCTTCCAGAGCTGGAATATGAATACGACGAGAATGGCTTCATCAAGCGCTTGAGCCTATCTGCCGAAACACCCTCCCACAAACTGATAGAAAACTTTATGTTAGTGGTAAACGAGTATGTGGCCACCCGGCTTGGCATCCACTCCCCCACCTCGCTCTATCGCATTCATGAAGAGCCAGATAGCTACAAGCTACAACGCTTGGACACACTGCTTTCCCACTATGGGCTGGAATTGAACCTCAGCCAAAACCTCAACCTTTCCCTTCAGTACCTCCTCAATTCCATGCCTAACGAAGACTATCATAAGGTTTTTGACCGCATGGTATTACGCAGCCTAAAAAAGGCAAAATATACCGTGGAGCACAAAGGCCACTTTGGCTTGGGCTTAAAAAACTACACCCATTTCACCAGCCCCATCCGTCGGCTTTGTGACCTCGTAATCCACATTTTATGCAAAGACCACCTCTTGAAAAGCACAAAGAATTCGCTGAACAAGAAACAGCTTACCCTCTATGCAGAAACAGCATCCAATCAGGAACTCTTGGCAGATGAAGCAGAAAGAGAGATAGAGCGCATCTACAGCCTTGCTTTCATAAAAAAGCATATTGGTGATCAGTTCAATGCCACGGTGATCAGCACCAATTCACAATCCCTGATCGTCCGCTTGGAAGAAATCCCCATTTCTGCCGTGCTCAATATTGCAACTCTTCCTGGTGGACCATGGATCTATCAGCAGGAATCTATGCGCTTTATAAACCGCAACACATCAGCATATTACCAGCTGATGGATAAACTAAAAGTGCAGGTGGTAGAAGTAACAGACGACATATATGTGGGATTGGCAAAAGCTAAGGATGCCCACACTCATCCTCCGTTGCTGCGCGCAAAAAACAATAGGATTGACGCAAAAGCCCCTTCCTCAAAAATGGCACGACGCAAGATAAAGAATAAAAGGACATCCAGATAATGAAGCGCCCCATAGGGATTTTCGATTCCGGTGTGGGTGGTTTGACCGTATATAAAGCCATCCGTGAGTGCTTTCCAAATGAGGATTTGATCTATTTTGGAGACACTGCCAGGGTTCCGTACGGACCCAAAAGCAAGGAAACGATCATAGAGTATAGTGTGCAAAATGCACGCTTTTTGTTGCAGCACAATGTGAAAATCATCATTGTTGCCTGCAACACCTCTTCCGCGGCTGCCATCCATCATCTATCCAAAATAACTTCCATACCGGTTATGGGAGTGATAGAACCCGGAGCGCAGCAAGCCGTTGAAAGCAGCTCAAATCACCGTATCGGCGTGATTGGAACAGAAGGTACAGTTCGCTCTGGTGCCTATTCCCGAGCTATTCACCAGCTTGCTCCCATCACTCAGGTTTTTTCATTGGCATGTCCCCTATTTGTGCCGCTTGCCGAGGAAGGCTGGCTGGATCACCCTGTCACCAAAACGATAGCAGCAGAATATCTTGGCTTTTTCAAAGACAAAGATATCGATACCCTTGTGTTGGGCTGCACCCATTACCCGCTTCTGGCACCTGTGATCCAAGAGGTGATGGGAGAAAACACACGCCTGGTGGATAGCGCCCAGGCCATCACCACCCATCTTGGGACGCTTCTTACTGATGAAGAAGAGACCCAGTCTGGCAAAGACAGCTTTTTCGTGAGCGATAATGAACAGAAATTCTCAAGCATTGCCTCACGCATTCTGGGATACGAAATCACCCAGCTCAAACGTGTGCGCATGTTTGAAAGCTGGTTTGCAGAAGAATAAAATAAATATATAAAGGATGTAATTATGGAACCCTTAGTTTTGACAGCAGCAATCACCGGAGCCGAAACCACACGGGAAGCCCAACCCAATCTTCCCATCACCCCTGAAGAGCAGGCAGCCGAAGCCAAGGCATGTTACGAAGCCGGAGCCAAGGTAATTCACCTGCATGTACGTGAAGAAGATGGCACCCCCAGCCAAAGGCTGGATCGCTTCAAAGAATCAATCGAAGCCATCCGGGCAGCAGTCCCCGATATTATTATCCAGATCAGCACTGGCGGTGCCGTGGGAGAGCCTTTCGAGAAAAGGCTGGCACCCCTCGCCCTCAAGCCCGATATGGGCACCCTCAATGCCGGCACCCTCAATTTTGGCGATGACATCTTTATCAATCATCCTCATGATATTGTCCGCTTGGCAGAAGCCTTCAAGGAATACAACGTTGTTCCCGAAGTGGAAGTGTATGAATCCGGCATGATCGACTATGTGGCTCGCCTTGTGAAGCGAGGCATTATCACCCAAACCCCCTTGCATGTCCAATTTGTGTTGGGAGTTCCCGGAGGAATGAGCGGCAAGCCCGCAAACGTGTTGTATATGGCACAGCATTTGGCTGAAGAGATCCCCGGAGCCACCTGGGCAGTTGCCGGCATCGGCCGTTGGCACATCCCCGCATCCATGATGGCAATGACCCTTGGCGGTCATATCCGCGTTGGCTTTGAAGACAATATTTTCTATCACAAAGGCGTGATTGCCGAAAGTAACGCCCAGCTTGTAGCCCGTATGGCACGCATAGCACAGGAAATTGGCAGGCCTTTGGCAACCATGGCAGAGGCAAGAGCAATTCTCGGATTGAAATAGAGGTAAAAATGATATTGAGCGAAAACGCTCTTTTAGTGCTGGAAAAGCGCTACTTTAAAAAAGACGAAGCTGGCAATATCATTGAAGACTGGGATACTTTGATCACCCGCGTGGCGAATAATATCGCCCAGGGTGATCAGAGTAAGCAAGATGAATACAGGGAGCTCTTGGCTTCCGGTAAATTTTTGCCCAATTCCCCCACCTTGATGAATGCAGGCAACGATCTGCAACAGCTTTCCGCCTGTTTTGTGCTGCCCATCGATGATAGCATGGAAAGCATCTTTGAAACCCTGAAGAATGCTGCCCTTATCCACAAGAGTGGTGGCGGCACCGGCTTTTCCTTCAGCCGCCTCAGGGAAGCCAATTCCCGCGTGCGCTCCACCAATGGTGTATCCAGCGGCCCGCTATCCTTCCTCAGGGTTTTCAATGCCGCTACGGATGCCGTAAAGCAAGGCGGCACTAGACGTGGCGCCAATATGGCAATCTTGGACGTCAGCCACCCACAAATCCTGGAATTTATCACTGCTAAGGCCGATACCCGCGAACTCACCAATTTCAACCTCAGCGTGGGCATCACCGAAGATTTTATGCAAGCGGTGAAAGAGGACGAGGATTACGAGCTGGTATCGCCCCACACCAAAGAGGTGGTTGAAACCCAAAACGCCCGCGAGGTCTTTAACCTCATCGTGGAAATGGCACACAAAAACGGCGAGCCCGGCATTGTTTTCCTGGACCGCATCAATAGAGACAACCCCACCCCCGCTTTGGGTGATATCGAATCCACCAACCCCTGTGGAGAGCAGCCACTCTTACCCAATGAAGCCTGCAACCTCGGCTCCGTCAACCTCGCCAGCTTTGTAAAAGACAACGCTGTTGATTGGGACGATCTCAAAAGAGTAATTAGGCTCAGCATAGACTTTTTGGATGATGTGATTGATGTCTCCAGCTTTCCCCTGCCCCAGATTGATGAAATGGTAAAAGCCAACCGCAAGATAGGTTTGGGACTAATGGGGTTCAGCGATATGCTTTACCAGCTTGGCATCCCCTATGCCTCGGAAGATGGAATCCAGCTGGCATCCCGCCTCATGGAATTTATCGATTATTATGCCAAAGAACGCTCCATGGAACTTGCCATCCAGAAAGGTCCTTTCCCCGGTTTTGCCCACAGCACATACGCTTCCGGAATCTCGAACAGACAGCAGATTGATCTGGATTGGAATACACTTTCTGAAAAGATAAAAGAAAACGGCATCCGTAATGCTACCATCAGCACCATCGCTCCCACGGGAACCATCAGCATGATTGTGGATACCTCCAGTGGGATAGAGCCCCAATTTTCTTTGGTTTACACCAAAAACGTGATGGATGGCGAAAAGCTCTATTATATCAATAAATACTTTGAACAGGCTTTGTTGGATGCCGGCATCTTCAGTCCGGAGCTGCTGGAACAAGTAGCCCAAACCGGCTCCATTGCCCATCTTGAGGAGATCCCCCAATCCATCAGAGATTTATTCCAAACTGCCCACGATATCAGCCCCGAGTGGCATATCCGCATGCAAGCCGCTTTTCAGGCATACACGGATAACGCCGTCAGCAAAACCATCAATTTCCCCAATACTGCCACCAAAGAAGATATCCAAAGCGCCTACGAGCTTGCCTATCAGCTTGGTTGTAAGGGCGTAACTGTTTACCGGGATGGCAGCAGGGAAAACCAGGTGCTCAGCACCCAGGCCAGCACGCAACCCAAACGTAAGCTTGCCCCCAGAACGCGCCCGGAAGTAACCCGCGGCATCACGCAACGCCTGGAAACCGGCTGTGGCCACATGTATGTTACCATCAATACTGATGATCAGGGAGCCTGTGAGGTCTTTGTGCAAATGGGCAAGGTGGGCGGCTGTGCTTCTGCCCAGCTGGAAGCCATTGCCAGGCTTTCCTCTTTGGCTCTGCGTTCCAGCATCCAATTGGAAGCCCTCATTCGCCAATTGCGCGGCATCCGCTGCCAATCCCCCATGTGGCATAAAGGGCAAATGATTACCTCCTGTGGAGACGCCGTGGGACGCGCCTTGGAAAGCTTCCTCACCTTACACAAAAATGGCGAAATCAATACCGTGAATTTTAAGGTGGATTCAAACCCCGCTTCCAACCCCAAACCAACCACCGGCCACGCCTTATGCCCGGATTGTGGTAGCACCGTGGAACACAGTGAGGGCTGTCTGAAGTGCCCCGCCTGTGGATGGTCTAAATGTTAATACTTTGGTACTAAAAAAGGAGATGCACGATGCGCTGTAAACACTGTAATGCCCGCTTGGCACCACATGATATCTGGTGTGTCAATTGCCGCAGACGCACCCAACTGGTCACAAACGAACTGGCTGCCACCAAAAGCCTTGCAAAAACTTGGCAAACCCTGAAACAGAGCTTGGGGATAAATGTACCTCTGGCAGCTGTAGCCACGGTTGCTGGGATTATTCCGATAGCGATAATCATCTGGCTTCTCAACAGCATCCTTGTGATACCCCAAAATACTGTAGCCTCATTGTTGCTATCTCTTTTTACCAAGGGCATTGCGATCAGCATATTTTTGCCCTTTACACTATTGGGCTTTCATGCAGTTAGTTTGGAAGAGGGTTACAGCGCGGGGCGTTCCCGCCTCATGGATGCCTTCAAGGCTTACCCTCGCTATCTGCTTTTCAGCTTGTTAAACAGCCTTTATTTTGTGATCATCTACCTAATCTGTTTTGGCTTCCCTGGTTTTGGCAGCGATCCCATCCTCAGGTTGGTTTGGATAGTATTGGTCAATTACTGGGTGGCAGTTGTTTTGCCCTTGCCCATTGTGATGGATAGGCGCCAGCTCGGCTTCTTCTCTGCTTTACGCTTGGTTTACCGCCATTTCCAGCCCGTACGCTGGAACCTCTTTTTATTGGCAGTGATTCTGGCAATCTTGAATAGCATTGCCGCCCTCCTCCTCATCTTCCCCCTGGTTATCACCATCCCGCTCACCTGGTATGCCATCAGGGATTACACTGATCTCTTGCTGGAATACGAGCTTGATTTGCAATAGGAAAAGTGCATGAGCAAAAAAGAAATCATCTCACTGATCATCCTGATAGCCGTGGTTGCCTACGGAGCATGGCAGTTTTTCAACAGCTCTTTTACCAAAACCAAATCCCAGCACCTGATGGATACCGTGGTCAATATCACTGCCACTTCAAAGAGCAAAAATATCGGAGCCACCATCGATTCCGTGTTTGCCTATATCCAAAGGATGGAACAGAAACTGGATGAATACTCCCCGGAATCCCTCCTTTGGCAGATCAACCACTCCTCAGAAGTCACCTTCCCCATGGATGCAGACCTCTACCAATTGATGGTAATTGCCGATAGCCTTTACAAAATAACTGATGGCCATTTTGATCCCACCATCAAACCTGTCTTTGATCTATGGGGTTTTGGCAATACAGATATTGCGGCTCTGGAGCCCCAGCAAAGAAGCGTGCCAGATACAGCTGAGCTGGCTAACGCCCTGGAGCTTGTGGACTGGAATAAAATCAGGTTTGACCAAAATAAACTGCATAAACCAGTCGCCATGAAGCTGACCTTTGGCGCCATTGCCAAGGGCTATATCCTGGATAAAGCTCGTGAATATATGAAATCCCTGGATGTCATCAGTGGCAATATAGATTGCCGCAGCAGCATGACCTTTTTTGGCGGCAAATTGTTCCAACAGGTTTATATCCAGCATCCCATGCTCAAGCAGGATGATTTTATTGCCTCCTTCAAAATCAAGGATGGCTCCATCGGCACCTCCGGAAACTATCAGCAATACTTTGAAATTGATAATGTGCGCTATCATCATATCATCGATCCCTTCACCGGCTATCCCACCCCCGATGTATATTCCAGCACGGTGATCCACCCTTCGGCAGCTTGGGCGGATGGCCTATCCACTGCCCTCTTCCTCTTGGCGCCAGAGCGTGCCATAGAGATTGCCAAAACAATTCCCAATTGTGAGGCAGTGATATATTGCCAACAAGAAGATCAGACCATTTCCTTCAAAACAATGGGCATGAAGGATCTGGCTTTTAGCGAGAAACTATGACAATCCCCGATATTCAATCCCAACCAGACGAACGCAAAATTAATATTGATAAAGTGGGAGTAAAATCCCTGCGTTATCCCATCTTGGTGGAAGACCGGCAAAACCAGGTGCAACACACCGTAGCAAATCTAAACCTCTATGTGGACTTGCCCCACCACAGACGCGGCACACATATGTCACGCTTTGTGCAGGTATTAAACAACTACCATCAGGATATGATTATAGACCAATTGGACACCTTTTTGGACGAGCTGAAAAGCGTGATGAATGCAGAGGCAGCATACGTGGATATCTGCTTTCCATACTTTATCCAAAAACAGGCGCCCATCTCCAAAATCAATTCCCTGATGAGCTACGACTGCTGTTTTAACGCCTCCTTCAAAGAGGATTACGAGCTGTGGATTGGCGTCACAGTGCCCGTCACCACCCTCTGCCCCTGCTCCAAGGAAATCAGCGAAGCAGGAGCCCACAACCAGCGCACCCATATCACCATCAAGCTCCAATACATAGATTTTATCTGGCTGGAAGAGCTGGTGGAAATAGCCGAATCCGTTGCCTCTTGTGAGATTTATCCCCTTCTCAAGCGTCCTGATGAAAAGTACGTCACAGAGCGCGCCTATTCCCGTCCCCGCTTTGTGGAGGATATCACCCGCGAGATTGCCCAAATCCTCCAAAATGATAAACGCATCAAAAGATTTATTATCGAAGCCGATAGCATAGAATCCATTCACGATCACAACGCTTATGCATTGGTGAGATCAAACGGCTACGACACCAACAGTTGATGTCCACCCCCATCCCCACCTCCGCCGGCACCATCTGCAGGGCAAGCTCCCACACTTTGCCCAATGGTCTCAAATATATTCTTCATTACGACCCCTCCGAGCCCATAGTGTGTCTGCAAGCCGTCATCAAAAGCGGCAGCGCCAACGAGCGCACACCAGAGGCAGGCTTTTCTCACTTTATAGAACACCTCGCCTTCAAAAGCAGCAAGCACTATGGCTTCAATCAAATCGCCAGCGTAATTACTGATCTGGGTGGCTCCCTCAACGCTTATACGGATTTTGATAGCACCTGCTATTATCTTCTCCTACCCTCCGAACACCTGCAAGTGGGATTAAAGGTATTAACTGAGCTGGTGATGAATGCACGCTTTTCTGCAGATGACGTAAAAACAGAAAAAGAAATCATCCAAAGCGAAATAGAGCAATATCGCGATGATCCGGAAACAGACTTTTTGGAATATATCCAAATGCGCTTTTTTAGACGCAGCCCCCTGCGCAAACCAATAGCCGGAACTGTTCAGGATATACAGGCTGTCACCTACACCCAGCTCAAATCCTTTTATAAAAGGCGCTATCACCCTGCAGCCTGTTTCTTTGTAGCAAGTGGCAATGCCCAGCCCAAGTTGCTACACTCCACCCTGGCAGAGCTAACCCAAAGGTGGAAGATCCCGCAACGTGCCTACAGGGGAACAAATTCAGCCTGGATAGAACCGGAAATAGGCAGAACTGGTCTGCACTGGCAAAAGGCACCCCAAAACCTCTTTGCCCTTGTCTTGCCAGAGCTCAGTGAATTGCACCCTCAGTCTGATGCCCTTCTGGCGGCAATCCGTTATCTGGCAATTGGCAGAGCTTCCAAGCTGCACAAAATATTGGTGGAAGAAAAAAAGCTTTGTTCTGCCCTCAGGGTCAATTCCCTTTGTGGAGTGATGAGCGGTGCCTCGGCAATCGTCTTTATCACCTCACGCACCAAATCAATTCCCGCCATAGCCAAGATTATCCGTCAGGAACTCAGCAAATTGTGGCATAGCCCCATCTCTGAAGCGGAATGTGAGCTTATCCGCAGGGATATCATCCACTCCTGGATTTATGGCTTTGAAGCTCGGGAAAATATAGCCAACCTCCTGGTGGCAGAAGAGCTTTTGGGAGATTACAACACTCTTTACGATTATGATAAGAGGATCAACCCGCTCACTGCCAAGCTGATCCATACTGCCGTCAGGGATTATTGGAAACCAGAAAACCTGGCTTTGTTTTTCAGAGGGCCCTCTCCCCTATCGTTACCAAAGGAATTGATCCCCGGCAAAAACAAAGATTATATATTGGAACCCAAATCTTTACGCCTCTCAAACGCCATTGCCATCACCGAGGCAAAACCGGATTGCTCCAATATTGATGGCATCCCCACACCCCAATCCAAGCTAATCCAGCTGGACGAACGTCACTATCAGGGACGGCTGGATAATGGAATTAGTTTTATCTACAAATGCCTGTCTCCAAACCCCATTACCGGCGTTGCCCTTTCCTCCCCCATATCACAGCTGTGGGAAAACACAGAGCAGCGTGGCAGCAACTTCTTTCTCTCCACCTCCCTGCTTTACCAAAGCGCCAAAATGTCTCATCAGGAAATAATGGACCTCTCTCGCAGGCTGGGGATGAATATCCGTGTAAACCACAATCTGGATACCACCACCTACAGAGGCAAATGCTTTGCAGCGGATACCCAACAGGCTTTGGGGCTGCTGGCAGAGCTGCTCTCTCAGATCCATTTGGATAAAGACTATTTCTCCACCCTCAAGGCTGCCGCCAGCGATGCCATCAGACGCGAACAGGACAATCCTCCTGGTTGGGGATATCTGATGTGGCTCAGGATGGCTTTTGGCATAGACAGCCCCATCCAGCGCTCCACTGGCACCCTCACCAGCATCCGGGAATTGGGCATTGGCGATCTGTGGGATTGGTATGATGCCCACTATCACCCCGCCAATTACCATCTTTCCATCTGCTCAGCGCTGGACCCAGAATATGCATGGGATTTGGCAAACCGCTGCCTGGGTGAAATATATCCCAAAGACAATCCCATCCAGCCCCAGGAGCGTGAAATAAAACCCAGAGGTCCCCGCTCCAAATCCACCACTGGAGATAATGGCCAGTGTGTTATACACATGGGAGCACCTGCCACCTCGTCTTTGGATAGAATCTCCACCACCGCCAGCCATCTTTTGGCTCAGATCATCGGTGGCGAGATAAACTCCCGCTTTTTTGATATTATCCGCGAGAAATATGGCATCGCCTATCAGGTGAGCATGGAGGTGCTCACCCTACGCCAATTGGGCTATTGGACTGCCTATGCCTTCTGTAATCACGATGATAAGGATACCTGTTTCGACCTTATGCAAGAGATCATCCAGGATGTGGCACACAGGGGCGTCACCCCTCAGGAATTGCAAAAAGCAAAGAACTATATGAAAGGAATGCAACGCTTTGATTGTGAAAGCGTTAGCTATCAAGCGGCAGCCCTTGCCAGCCTTTCTGCTTTGGAATATCCCATCAGTCATCTTTTGGAAAGAGACCAGCGCATAGATTTCATAGATTTGGATACTATCAACGCAGTGGCCGCCAAATGGCTGGGCAATCCCGCATATTGGGTGCATATACAGCAATGAAAACACTCGGCATCGATATCGGCTCCCGCAATACCAAAACCCTCATCTTTGATGTGGAACACCAGCAGATCGCACACTACGCTTGGCAAACCACGGATATCAATCCCCTCAGCTCCGTGGAAGCTTTATTACAGCAAGCAGAGCTGGCAACAGGGATAAAGATGCAGCAAATCTCTGCCACCGCAGTAACAGGGTATGGCAGGAAGCTTTACAAAAAAGCCGATCGTATTCTCTCTGAAATCAGCTGCCATGCCGCGGGCTCTCTATTTTACTATCCCACTGCCCATACTGTTATCGATATTGGCGGTCAGGATAGCAAGATAATCTGCCTCTCTGATGAAGGCAAGGTGCTGGATTTTGTGATGAACGATAAATGTGCGGCAGGCACGGGACGCTTTTTGGAGATGACCGCCATCAGGCTGGGCGTGGATGTATCCCAGCTCTCGGATATGGCAAAGGAGGCGGATAAAGAGCTCACCCTCAATTCCACCTGTGTGGTCTTTGCCGAGTCTGAAATCATCGGCATGATGGCTGATAATCAAAGTGCTGCCAATATCGTCCGCTCCGTGCATCGATCCATTGCCAAACGCATCTTTTCTCAGATGAGTGCCTTAAATCATCACCCACCCTATGTATTCACCGGTGGGGTGGCACAAAACCCCGATCTAACCTGGTGTTTGGAGGCTGAACTAAATAGCGGTCTGCTGTTGCCTCCCGAACCCGAAATCACCGGCGCATTGGGCGCTGCAATCTTGGCAAACAAATGATTTTGACAGACTATCATATTCATACACAATACAGTTGGGATAGCAAACTTGAGATAGATGATGTAATAGCAAAGGCTATCTCCCTCAATAATGATATTATCGCGATTACAGAACACTTGGACCTCCTGCCTTGGGAGGTAAACGCACATGGTATATTTTCCCTCAGGCAATACTCTGCTCATATTGACGATCTTAAAGCACAACACCCCCGGCTAAGGATCATCAAGGGAGTGGAAATAGGAGACTATCATCTCACCAAAGATTATGCCTTGGCTATGTTGGAAGATTATCCAATGGAAATGATTTTGGGTGCAGTCCACTTTCTGTCAGACCGCACCAATATCGCCTCTCCACGCCTGAAGCCAATTTCCAAAGAACAGATCATTGATTATTACAAGCTGCATTTACAACTGGTATCCACCTGTGAGATGGACATCCTGGCTCATTTGGGTGTGTATAAACGTCATTACCAGCAGCCGCCTGATGAGAGCTTTGCCATGCCCATCATCAAAGATATCTTGCAGGTTATCATCCAGAAGGGCATTGCCTTGGAAATCAACTTTTCCCCGTTTCGTAAAGCCTATGCCTGCAGCATTCCGGAAAACTGGATGATTGATCTGTACCGTGATCTGGGCGGGAATCTCTTTAGCATTGGCGGGGATTGCCATCATATAGACCACTTTCACGATTTTAGACATCTCTTGCCAGAGTGGATAAACGATCTGGAATTGACCACCAACAATCTCCTCCTGCTCCCCGACTAATTCCCTCTTTCTTTCCCACTGCTTCCTCATTAGCCACCCTTGTACCACCCTTGTCTCTCCCTTGTCGAGACAAGGGAGAGACAAGGGTGGCTTATGGGCAAGCTATAGGGAAGCAGATATCTTTTTCCTCTATTTTCTCCCAAAATTCATAGATTTTTTTACAAATAAAAAACGGTGCCGAATTGTTTGAATCCGGCACCGTGCTCTATTTCACGAAGGAGTAGGCTTAGATTTTTCTGTGGCAGAACCACCAGTCATAGCATTCCATCTCGCCAGCTTTGGCTTTTGCTTTGCGTTCGTTGGCAGTATCAACATCAGTGGCAGGAGGAATAATCACATTGGATCCCACCAGATCGTTGTTTGGCCAATCTGCGGGCATGGCGCATTTGTTGTTGTCAGAGAATTGCATTGCTTCCACAGCGCGCAGGATTTCTTTCATATTACGTCCCAATTCCTGAGGATAGTAGAAGATAATCCTGATAGTACCTTTATCATCCACGATGAAGACGGCGCGCACGGTGTTTGTGCCTTTGCCGGGATGCACGATGCCAAGCTTGGTTGCCACGGCGCCAGTATCAGCAATAATGGGGAATTGTATTTCCACTCCGATGTTTTCCTGAATCCACTCTTCCCATTTGATGTGGGAAAATACCTGGTCAACACTCATTCCAATGAGCTCGGTATTCAGTTTCTTAAATTCGGGATACAGCTTTTGAAAAGCTACAAATTCAGTGGTGCATACAGGGGTAAAATCTGCTGGATGGCTAAATAATACAAACCATTTGCCTGCCATATCGTTAGGCAGAGTCATCATGCCACGTGTTGTCTGAACCTTCATTTCGGGAAACTTGTCACCCAAAAGAGGCATTCCTTGTTTTTCCTTGTTTTCCATTTGGTTTCTCCTATGTTTATTAGTTTTTATTATAATATACGTCAATATAATCAAAAACCAAATGGAAATTTTATTTGGATTGGGTTAATAGGTACTATGTGCCCAATTCCCTGCAAAGCAAAAGGCGCAAGAGCATGCTCTTACGCCTTTTATTATTTGTGTTTGATTGGTTTATTTCATCAATAACATTTTGTTTGTCTTTCTGTATCCGCCCGTATCCAGCTTGTAATAATAGATACCGGAGGCTACTGGACGGTTGCTTTCATCGCGTCCGTTCCATACTATTTTATGGTTTCCACTGGCAAGCGGGGCATTGTGGAGCCTGCGCACCAATTGTCCTTTGATGTTATAAATGCTTAGTTTTACGTTGCCGGCTTTGGCAAGGTCAAAGCTGATGGTGGTGCTGGGGTTGAAGGGGTTGGGGTAGTTGTTATTCAACTTTGTGACCATTGCAGGGCTGTTTACATCATCTGTGCTGGTTTCGTAGGGGAAGGTAAAGGAGACCATATTACTGGGCTGCCCTTCGGTATGCAGATATTTGGCAACCACATAATATTGATACTCACCTTCCAGACTGATCATGTCTGTATAATCCATGGAGGTGGTTTCCTGCACCATTTCAAAGGGTCCTGTATTGAATCTTTTATATACCCTGTATGAAGCGATGTCCAACACGGGGTCTATTGGAAGCTCCCACGTCAAGCCCACCAAGCCAATATCATTATCCACGGTAAAGTGGATATCATGGGGTCTGGGCAGATTGATCAATGTGTATTCCGTATAATAATTGGGAGTGGCTGGCATGATATTGATGCCATGGATTGAGGATGGCTGATGGTGGGGCAAAGATGCCGTTACAGAGTATGTTCCTTAGGGCAGGAAGAGCTTGAAGGCTCCATCTTCGTCGGGATTGGTGGCGTAGGAATTGTTTGCCTGTACCACAGCTTCCTGTACGGGGAAATCAGAGATGGGCACCACGCTGCCATGCACATATCCCACCTTCTGGGCTACGTTGGTGATCTCAAAGTTGTCGATAAACCAACCAATATTGTTTACGGAGCCGTCGCTGCCCAAACAGAATTTGAACATCACGCGATGGTTTGCCCAGGCGCTGAGATTGAATTTTGCTTCTATCCAGTTGTTGGTGGTGCCGGAGTAACCGGGTTGGTAAGTTAAGCCAGCCAAAGAATTGGAGGGGTAACCTCCCACGGGTTGAATTACACTCCAGGTTTCCCCACCATTGACAGACATACTTACGTTGCCGCCGTCATAATTAGTCTCAAAGCCATAGCGATGTCTGAAGCTCATCTGAGACCCTGTTTCCAATGAATACTCAGGCGTGTAAAGGTTGTAGGTAACCAAATCTGGATAGTTTCCGGTGAGGTTGCTTGCCCAGAGTTTCATGCCGGAGAATGGGGTCACTTGAGTGGGTGTTCCCCACGCCCATCCTGTTTCTGATACAAAGCCGCCGTTTTCTGTTTCAAAATCGCTGAAGATATTGTTCATATTGAAGGGTACGGCGATTGTGGCACTGGCGGGCATTCCGTTTTCAGCGGAAACATTGAATTGGAAGGATTTGTAATGGTTTTCCGTATTGGTGCCAATGTAATTGATATTAAAGCCAAACTGCATCACATCATCTGGATTAATGGTGTCTTTGAAGATAATGGGATCGGCTATGACGATATCAGGATCACCGCAACTGAGGGTTGCCATGATATTTTGGGCAGCCACCTCTGCATGGTTGCGTACGTTTAAGACCAGGTTGATGGATTCGCCGGGATCAATTACGCCATCATAGTTTTCATCAGAATCGTCTATCAAAAAGCCCAAGTATTCCAGGTTTGAGGCATTTACTTTGAGGCTGAAGCTTCTTTCCCAGACGTCTTCATCAGAGATGATTTCCAGACCGAAATTGATCACGGTCTCATCAGGGCAATTGGGGGCGATTGTGAAGACAAAGGGGGTGCGGTTGACGCCGTTGTTATCCCCTTCTATGGGGAAGTAAACGGATTCGTTGTTGATCATCGTCACATAAGTGCTGTTTGTGGAGATGGTGGCAACTGGTTCCAGGGCGGTCATATTGCCGATGTTGTTGATCAGGATTCCCAGTTCCACGGTCTCTCCGGGTTCACAAACGCCGTTGCCGTTGGGATCGTTCACATAGGTCTCCCCCACCACCAAGTGAGCTTCCTCATAGTGGATGGGGATATTTGTGATATAAAGGGCTCTGCTGTTTCCCAAAGGCGAGGCTGCTGTGGGATATACGTTTGCATAGGAGTATTCCAAGCCAACGGTGCCGGTGTGGTCTTTGATGCCGATGGTGGCATATCTGCCATGCTTTGTGCCAGCTGAAGTGGCATCCACATTATTGAAGGTGTGATATTGGATTTTGATGGGACCATCGCCCAAGGAGCCGGCATGGATGGCAGGATCGTAAAGGATCACCTGGAAGGTTTCTGGAGAAGAGCCATTGGAGCCATTTCTCATATTGTACCATTCGATCACAAAGGCGTGGTTGCCACGGTCGAACCAAGTATAAATCCCGCTGCCGGAATGGGTGGCAAGATCATCCCAGAAGGGTGCTATCATGGGGCTGGGACCCATGGGGCCAGGCAGCCTGTAGTTTCTAAACTCTCCATTTTCAGATTCACCCATGGCAATGAAGCCGTTGGAGCAGACGGTGATTTGATTGTAGATAAGCCCATAAAACTGGAAGGGGAAAGGCAGATCCACTATCGCTGTGGATGTGGCGCCCACCTGGTCTCCCTCATCATTGCTGGCATAGCCGTCAGAGATGGCAAGTGCAGTGCCTGATCCTCCCTCTGCAGGGGCAATTCCCACCCAGTTGTAGGTGGGGCATTCCGGGTAGCCGTAATCCTGATCATCATAGATCACATAGCCGTAGCTGCAGGGACCCAGAGGATCATTCACGGTTACATGCCCTATCGTGAAGGTAAAATCCACCCATTGCTCAAAACCATCATCGTTGTATAGCTTTATCTGCATGGGGATGGTCATGCCGGGTAAGGATTGGGGACGGGCATACAGCACAAAGTTTGCATTCTGTGGCAATACCTGGATGTTTTGCAGCATATCTCCATAATAGACGGTGTGTTCCATTACGGAAACAAGATCGTTCATGGTGTAAAGGCGGGCATAGACGTCCGTTACGCCTACCGCACCGATGTTGCTGAGAGTAACTATCAAGCCGGCTGATTCACCGGGATTGAGGGCGTTATTGTTGCCGGCATTTTCCAAGATGTAGCTGTGATAGCGAATCTTGGCGTTTGCCACGGGAAAGTATTCTGAGATATCGTAGGAGTTTCCTCCGGTATCGGTGAGCAGCAAGTTGAATCTAAGCATATATTCATGAGGAGTATCAGGATGTACATAGATGACGGCAGGAGTGGGATTGAAGCCAACTTCGCCGGCAAAGATGGGATTGTAGCTCACCAAGGAATCAATGATGGTCACATAAGGGCTGGTGCTGGTGAGATGGCCGGTGATGCCAGCCAAGGTGCCGTCTGTGGTGTTTTTAAGGCTAAACAACAGCTCCAAAGTTTCTCCCCCATTGGCAACTCCGTCTGCATTACCTTGGGATTGACCAGTATTATCATCAACGATAATGATATTATCTGCAATCAGTGTGCCGGATGTATCAACGTTGATGGTGGTTTGCAGTGGTTTGTAGTTATGCATGGAAACCGTGAGCACGCAGTCTCCTGCGCCCATGGAAGAGGGAAGCTGGAGGATGAGACTACCCTCGCTATCTGTATATCCTCTACTGAGGATGCTGCTTCCTTGGGAAAGGGTGACGCTGGCGCCCTCTAAATATGCCATGTCTTCATCCATTATGCTCACATCCAAAAGCTTTAGACCAAGCGGGATGGTATCCTGAACCATGACATTGAAGGTCTGGGGGATGCCAAAGAATACTTCCATGGTGGGATCGCCCATCAGGTTGAACCAATGGCAGTGATTGGTTACCAAAGAAGTGGCAGATGCGCCATAAATCTGGTGGGTAAAAACCTTGGCGTTGAGGAGTGCTTCGCCCATGGTGCGCATACCATAGTGCAACATTCCTCCCCACATACCGCCATGCAATGAATTGTTGAATACGGTATTCGTGCTGGAGGTAGCCATTCCTGTGGCAGTGACAGCTCCCTTGGGTTGGGCAGCAGAGCCAAGCCGGATGAATGACTCGGTGGTGGCAAGGCTGTTAAAGTTTCCAGTTCCACAGGTGGGGATGATGGCATGACACAGCCTGTAAGCGTTGTTGAGGCTTTCTGAGGGGGACCAGCCGTTCATACCAATCCAACCACGGAAGCTGAAGAAGCCTATGCCTTGGTTGATGGCAGTATTCATCGAAGATGAGGAAGGGTCTGAGCCATACAGCTCTGTGAATGTATAATCCGGGTTCAGCTTCAGAGCGGCTTCTTTGATATATCTGCTGATATACACGGTGGAGATGCCGGAGGGGCTCCAGTCTGCCACCAAGAGCATCCTGTTCAGCCAGCCGGCGGTGGCAATGTTGATATCCCTTTCATAGAGGTATATTTTGGATAACACCGTTTGGAACTGTGCCAGGTTTTCCACGGAAATGCGGCCGATAAAGCAATCGCCCACCAGGTCGTTGCCTTCCAGATGGGTGTAGGCATAATCCCCCACGCCACTGGGTGAAGTGAAAGCGGGGATGGGATAGCTGCCGGTGGTATCACCAATGAGGATCACATAGTCTGGGCGGGTGACGGGGTTATTGTAGGCCGCCTGGATATAGTTTTTGATGGTGGTGGTGGAGTTGCCAGCTTGGTTGGTAGCAGTGGACGCCACATCCACGTCTGCACCTTTCTGACGTTTCCACAACACATATTCATCCAGGGCATTATGGAAGTTTTGGTCTGTGGTTTGGCCATGGATGATGAGATAACGAGGGGGGTAGTTTGAGAACATCTGGTAACGGTAGTCATCAAAGTTGAAGATACTGGCTTCGTATATCTTCTCAAACACCGGGGAGTAAGTGCTGTAATCCCCTTCCATCTCATTGATGCCTGGTTCATTGCTAAAATCTATCTCCAAATCCAGGTCTTGGTAGATGGTAAGCTCCTGAGTGTATGGATTGTAGCTAAAGGGATTTACCTGGATATTAATGAGGCGAAAATCCCTCAGAATATAGGGGTCTCCATATTCCACCACTGCCTGAGGGTAGTTTGTGTTTGAAGAGTAGAAATCTGCATCATACACCAGGCTTTTGGGGCCTTCATCTGCTTTTTCAAGCTGTTGAGGATATGCCCTAAAGGATTGCAGCTGGCTGTTTTGGAGCCCGGAGACTGATAGCTGGGGGGTTCCTTTCTTGGGGATTGCCAGGCTGATGGTTATATTGGGCAATTCCGGCAAGCCCGCATCCAGGGTGCTGCCTGAATTGGGAATAATAATTCTGTGAAATACTTGATCTGCTTCATTTACTTCCTCCACCTCAAATTCTGGCAGACTAAAGTGCAGGGAAATGCGGTCAGCTTGTTTTTGTGTGATTGTAAATGCCTGTTTGCCGATGTTAGTGGCATTTTGTTCCACAGCAGCAAAAGCCATGCAGGCAAAGAGTGCAATCACAAGTAATAACATGTTTCTTTTCATGTTTTGATACCTCTATTTTCCAAGGTTGAGTTGTTTATTCATCTTATAATGTGCAAATATCATTCCAAAATACAGGGCTGTATTTGATAAATAACAGGATGCCCTTATGCCCATTAAACTTATAGCATTTTTTTGAGAACAAAATGCCCCGGATCAAAGCCCCAATAGATTCATCAGCATCCTCACGGGGGGTAGTACAATCCTGCCAAAAAGATTGAAACCCATGAAGTTGGATGCCAGTATGATAATAAACAGCACCATCATACCTTTGCGTTCCTGGGCAGTCCAGCGGAAGTATGCATTATCAGACAGGAACATCCCCAATACCTTGGAGCCATCCAAAGGTGGAATGGGAATAAGGTTAAAGAATGCCAGCAGGAAATTGAAGTAGATTATCATATAGCTAAATTGTTGGATGAGCAGGAAGCCATTGGCAAGATGGTAGATGATGGCAAAGAAGAACCCTATCAGGATATTGCTGAGCGGTCCTGCCAATGCTGATATCCCCATATCTCTTTTATAATTATTAAAGTTATATGGATTGATGGGAACCGGCTTGGCATATCCCCAGATAAATCCTGCTGAAAAGTAGAGCAACAGCGGCAGTATCACCGTGCCAAACCAATCTATATGCTTGAGAGGATTGAGGCTGAGCCTGCCCTGACGTGAGGCGGTATCATCTCCCAGCCAGCGTGCCACCAGGGCATGGCTTACCTCATGGATGATGATGGAGTAAAACACCACCCCTATTATCATCGCAGTGGTAATGCTGCTGATCAGCTTTAAACTAAGTTCCGTGCCCATCTATTCTCTGATTAACCTTAAATAACGTCTTTTCCCTGCCTTCAACACTGCCTCTTGCGCAACGCTGATTTCTGCATCCCAAGAGCCAATGCGCTCACCATCCACACTCACTCCTCCACCGGAGATCAGCCGCTTGGCCTCACCCATGGTGGAGCATACACCGCTATCCACCAGGATATTGCACACTCGGATGGAATCTTCCGCCACTTTAAACTCTGGCATCTCATCCGGTAACTCTCTTTGGGAGAACTGTTTGGCAAAGCCATCAGCGGCAATCTGAGCATCCTCCTCACCATGATAGAGGGAGACCACGCTGTGTGCCAGTTGCTTTTTGAGCAGCATGGGGTTGACACCAGCTGCCAAATCTGCCTTCACCTTCTCAATGGCGGCAGCATCGGCATAAGCGGCATATTCATAGTAGTTTATCAAGAGGCTATCAGGAATGGACATCACCTTGCCATACTTCTCGGCGGGAGGATCAAAGACGGCAATATAATTGTTCATGGATTTGCCCATTTTGTTTACACCATCGGTGCCCGTCAGAATGGGAGTAAGCACAGCCACCTGCTCTTCCTGGCCATAATGACGCTGCAAATCCCTGCCACACAGGATGTTGAACTTCTGCTCTGTGGCGCCAAGCTCCACATCACTTTGGATGGCAACGGAGTCATAAGCCTGCAGCACAGGATACATCAATTCGTGCATACCCAGGGATTGTCCCTTTTCATAACGGCTGCGGAAGGTATCATGTGCCATAAACTGCGCCAAGGTGAATTTGCCCAGGAGCTGCAGAATGTCATTGAGCCCCAGTTTGGGGAACCATTCGCTTTGGTAGCGGACTTCTGTGCGATTGGGGTCCAAAACGGTATAGAGCTGCTCCATATACTTTTCACTGTTGGATTTGATCTGCTCCGGCGTGAGCGGAGGACGAGAGGCATCGCGCCCGGTGGGGTCTCCAATCCGAGCGGTAAAATCTCCTATAATAATCACACCTATATGCCCCATATCCTGGAACTGACGCATTTTGCGGATGGGGACGAGGTGCCCCAGATGCACGTCAGAACCGGTGGGATCAATGCCATATTTGATTCTGAGAGGCACGCCGGTCTTTTTACTTCTTTCCAGTTTGGTGACCAATCCTTCCAAAGGAACGATCTCCTCCACTGCGGTCTGTATCATTTTCAATTCTTGTGATATATCCATTGTTAATCCTTGTTTATCATCTATCTATCGTGTTCAGCATTGATTTTATGCATCTTGATTTTGTCAAGCCCTTAGTGTGTGACTGGTCGGGCATAACATGTCTGGTATCATAAAATCAGATCACGCGCTCTGCCGATGCCTTTCTATCCATCGCCGGGTTGTGAGAACCATACAGCTCTTCATGATAGACGGGTTTTGTCTCTTCCAGAAATACGCCTATATAAAAAGCTTCTTCAGCGGTGGCAAGCTGCAGAGCCAGATTGCGGTTGTAGGGCACGATCTCCAGCTCTTTCACCATCTTGTTATAAAGGCTGTAGGTATTGTAGTATGTCACACAAGGCTGCAGTACTTCCACTATGGAAAAGCCTTTGTGGTTCACCGCTCTTTGGATGGTGTGTGCCAAATGATCCAAGCGCGCACTGTAGGAACGGGCGATAAACGTGGCTCCTGCCTCCAAGAGCAAGGGAATGGGTCTGAAAGGCGTTTCAATGCTGCCCTTGGGGGTGGAAAGCCCCTTATAACCACGGGGAGAGAGAGGAGAGAATTGTCCGGTGGTGAGCCCATAGGTGCCGTTGTTGTGCAGGATAAGGGTGATATCCATATTTCTTTTGGCGGCAAAGAGGGTATGTTCCAGGCCTTCGCCCAGGCTGTCTCCATCGCCTCCAAAGCAGATCACCTTCAGATCAGGATTTGCCAGCTTGATGCCCTGAGCAGACGCCAGCGCCCTGCCATGCAGGCCATACATGCCACTCATATTCAGATAGTCGAATATCTTGCCATGACAGCCAATGCCACAGGTCATTACGATATCATCCAAAGAGATGCCAGCTTCCACCATCATCGCCACACTCTTCTTAAAAGCATTGAGGATGCCAAAATTGCCACATCCCGAACACCAAGTGTTTTCTTTATCTGTATTAATATCACGCATCTTGCAACTCCTCAATTTGTTTTGCCAGCTCAATGGGGTCAAACGCCCTGCCATCATATTTATTGATAAGGTGCTTTACTTGCACATCCAGCTTGATTTTTAGGAATTGGGCAAAAAGCCCGGACTGGCTGTGCTCCACCACAACCACCTCTTTGCCCCGATACTGTTCCAATTTCTCATGGGGGAACGGTTCCAAATAGATGGGGGCAATTATCTTGAAGGGACGCTGGCTATATTTCTGCGCCTCACGCAATTCCAACACTGTGGAACCGTAGGCAAATACCAACAGCTCCCCTTCGCCATACTCTGCCGTTGTCTGATAACGTTTACACGCCTCTTGGATGGCTTTGGCTTTGATGCCCCTCTTGTCTTTCATGGCTTTGATATCAGCAGCACTATCGGAGCGTACACCATTTTCCAGATGTTCCAAGGTGGTCCATTTCACAACCGTATCAGGAGCGCATTTATGCCCCGGAAACACAAGCGGAGACACGCCATTGGGGGTGGCAGCGTATCTTTGATAAGAGGCGCCGGCAGTTCCTGGAAGCTCCTTGGCTTCCGGCAGTTCGGGGTGGTTCATGCCAATATCTGCCATACCTTCGGAGAGGTGCTTTTCCGTGAGCAAGATCGTGGGGATTTGCAGCTCCCATGCCAATGCCAACAGCTCTGCAGACAAGCTCAAAGCTCTGTTGTTACTATCGGGAGAAGCCACCACTCTGCCAAATTCACCATGCCCCTGATGCAGGGCAAAAAAGAGGTCTTCCTGGGCAGTATAGGTGGATGCCCCGGTGGCAGGACCAGGACGGCTGGAAAGTATGCACAATAGCGGTGCTTCCACCATCCCTGCCGCTGAAAAGCCTTCCTGCATCAAGGCAAACCCTCCGCCACTGCTGCCAACGGCGGTGCGGCATCCAGCCATGGCAGAGCCCAGTGCCATATTGATGGCAGCCAGCTCGCTCTCGGCATGAATGGCAAAAAGATTGAGGCTCTCCTGCTTGAGCGCAGCGTAATGTAACAAGGAAGATGCAGGCGTCATGGGATATCCATAAAAGAAATCCAACCCTGCTTTGCTGGCGCCAAGGATGATGGCCTGGATTCCGGATACAAAGTGGAAGGGCTTGTTCACGCTCCAATCCAATCCATAATCACACCTCTGGCTCACCATGCCATATATCTCCATAGCATACGCCGTGTTTTCCTCGATATCACGCCTGTATTGCTGTACTATTTGCTCTTGTAGCTGCTCCTGTGTCATCCCTGCCAATGCCGCAAAGATAGCAAGTGCTGCCAAACTGACATTGGATGCGCCATGATAATGCTTTTTCATGAGGCTATTCATGGGGATGGGAATGCCCTGTTCACACTGTGCCTCATCTGAATTATAAAATAGCAAGGCTCCATCCTTGAGCCGTTTGAGGTGTTTATCTATACTCCTCTGATCAAAGCAGATAAGAAGGTCATGATTTTGGTGGGCACAATAAACCGGTGTTTGGGATGTGCTGACGGTGCTAAAGTTGTGTCCGCCCCTGATGAGGCTTTGATAATCATCAGCCTGGCATACATTCCAGCCGGCAGCACAGAAAATGTGGGCAATCACCTGTGCGGCTTTCTTGACGCCTTCCCCTGCTCTGCCCCCCACTGTGATGGTGAAAACTCTCTCGTCCACTTACTCTCCTTGTCAATTGATAATATGGCCAAATCTTGACAAGGGCTTTGGGTGTCAATGAAAATCAGCTTTTACACCTTTTTTGCTTTGTAAATCAACACCCTTTTTCCCGCAAAAATGGTCAAAACTACTTCAGGATGGGGTGCTGCTCCCTTATTAACCACCCTTGTCTCTCCTTTGTCTAGGCAAGGGTGAGACAAGGGTGGTACAAGGGAGGCTAATGGGCACGGAGTGATAAAACTGAGGTGATTTGCAGAGGTTTAATTGATTTTGCTTTATAAGATACAGGTATTCTTAGAGGGAAACAGATGTGGCAGCTGTCTCTTTTTTTCCACGGACAGGATGAGTTTCTCTATGGGTTTGTCTATTTTTACATTGACAGATAAAGCTATGCGTCTGTTCATTGTTTAGCCTTATATGGGTTTACGTTAATTAGTAACCTTCCGCCCATATTTGGTAAATATATTTGACGTTGAGACAAGGATGAAAGGCTCGCTTTATAAACAGTTACAAATTCTTATGACTATGCTGGCTGTAGGCTTTATTTTGCTATTTTCTTTTGCCTGTAAGGCGAAGGGCAAGGAGAATAACGTAGCTGCCACCCACCAAAAAAGCAAGACTTTTCCTCATCAAGATTCTAAATTGTTCACAATCCGCTATTCTCCCAAATGGAATCATCAATCCCAATTTGCCGGTTTTTATATGGCGCGAGAAAAGGGGATTTATAGAAAGTATGGCTTGAATGTGGAGATATTAGCCCTCGAGCCCGGCAATTCTGTGGTCGAATTGTTGCGTACGGGTGAAGCCGATGTGACCACAATGATGTTATTAACCGCCTTGAACAATCATGGGAAAAACATTGA
>JAAYJN010000021.1 GCA_012522935.1 Candidatus Cloacimonadota bacterium
ACAGCAATGACAACGGCTTCTTCGAGCCCGGAGAAACAGTCACCATCCAAATGAAGCTGAGTAATGACGGACACCTTCCCGTCCAAGGAGGCTCCCTCTACGTGGTCTCAAACCATCCCGGAGCCACCATCGCCACGAGTGAGATTGATTTGCCCTCCATCAACATTGGATCCCATATATATGTAACCGTGATCGCATTCCTGGATGAAAGTTTGGAAACTGGAGACGTGATCACCCTCGGCATTGCCATCAATGCAGATTCACAGCTGATAAACCACTCCATCACCATCCCCATTGGCTTTATTGGAGACGGCTTTGAAACCGGAAACTTCAACAGCCATCCTTGGATGAATAATAGCCCTGCTCCCTGGACAATACAATCCGCCACAGTTCACAGTGGAAGCTATGCCGCCAAGGCTGGCGCCATTGGAAACAGTTCCAGCACCGAGCTTTCCATCACCTTGGAAAATGAAAGTGCCGGCACCATCAGCTTCTGGCGCAAGGTATCCAGTGAAGCAGGCTATGATAAGCTCAAGTTTTTGGTAAATGACAACGAGCTTGCCACCTGGAGCGGAAACATGGATTGGGCGCAGGAAGAATTCCCCGTGCCTCCCGGTATCGTCACCTTCAAATGGATCTACCAAAAAGACTATTCTGTGAGCAGCGGCAGTGACACTGCCTGGATTGATGACATCATCTTCCCCATCAGCAGCAACACAGATGCAGCCATTCTTTACACCCCCATCACCGAGGTTAATTTTGAAAACGTTAGCGCTGGCAATACCTATTCCCAAGATCTGATTGTAAGCAATCTGGTGAATTCAAACATGAGCGGCATGGTTTCCATCCCTCAGGAATTCAGCGTCCTCCTCAGTAACGAACAAGTCTCAAACGACTACGTATACTCTCTGGAAGCTGGTGAAAACGCTATCTTTAGCATTGTCTACCAAGCTCCCTCACCCGTGGTGAATATCGATTCCGTGATTCTGATCTCTTCCAATGATGCCAGCAACCCTGCCATCATGCTCCCCATCAGAGTAAATGTGGTATCCAACGATAACACGGGAATCCCTGCCGTCACAAAGCTGGAAGGCAACTTCCCCAACCCCTTCAACCCCACCACCACCATCCGCTTTGCCACCCACAAGCCCGGAAGCGTGCGCCTCAGCATCTTCAACATCAAAGGGCAATTGGTAAGGAAACTGGTGGATAAAGACCTCCCTGCCGGCAACCACGCTATCATCTGGGATGGAAAAGATCAATACAACCGCAGTGTCTCCAGCGGAATCTATCTCTACCGCATGGAAGCACCCGGCTATACCCAATCCCTCAAAATGATGTTAATGAAATAAACAAAACATGGCTCTGGGCGGCGTATCCTGATGCGTCGCCCCAGCCCTTTATTATGAAACTGATTATGCGAACTTACCTATTAGCTCAGCCCACCCCGTTCTCACAATCAGTTTTATAATATAATTAATATGAATTCATGGAGGATTCAATGAAACGTATAGTACTACTCCTCACGCTGCTACTTGCCCTTGGCATGCTGACAGCCGAACAAATAAACGTGGGTAGCTATCAAAATGATATCCGGCTCATCCAGGATAATCCAAACAATATGGTGATGGAGCTCACGCTGGGTCATTTTGAGAGGCAAACCGTTCAGATAGACGGCGATACCTGGTATTATCCCACCATCAAGAATGGCGGCATCACGCTGGAAAGCGGATTGCCTCAGCTGCCAGTGATGGCAGGCAGTGTGATCATCCCCAATACTGCCATGATACAGCTGGAGACCATCCACAGCGAATACGTGGAGATGGTGATGCCCATCGCCCCTTCCAAGGGCAATCTCACCCGTGATATCAATCCGGAGACGGTTCCCTTCCAGTTTGACGCTCTCTACAGCTCAGACCGAAGCTGGCCCTCAGCCAATACAGAACTCAGCGATCCCTATATCATCAGGGGTTTCCGAGGCATCACAGTACGTCTTATCCCCTTCAGCTATTTCCCTGCCACCCAAACCCTGAGGATATACACCAAGATACAGGTGGCGCTCAATAATGTGGGGACAGACCTCACCAATTCCCTTCCTTTCACCAAAACTGCATACAGCGCTGAATTTGCAGGTATCTATGAAAACCTCTTCCTCAATTTTGGTGCTGCCAAATACCCCTCCCTTGCAGAAGAAGGCAGAATCCTGGTGATCAAACACAATATGTTTGATGATTCCATCATCCCCTGGGTGGAGTGGAAACGACAAAACGGCTACCGCGTGGACGTGGTGGACGTCACCGTGGCAGGACCCACAGCCGCCAATATCAAAACCTATATCCAAAACCAATACGACCTGGACGATGGCCTCATGTTTGTGCAGATCATGGGAGACGCTCCCCAAGTGCCCACCCTCTCCTCCGGAGGCGGTGGCTCAGACCCCTCCTATGCACTTCTGGCTGGAAACGATAACTACCCCGATATCTACGTAGGCAGATTCTCCGCCCAAAACGTTGGGGAAATGGATACCCAAGTCCAAAAAGTAGTGGGCTATGAAAGAGACGCAGCCGTGGGCGAAACCTGGATGCAAAAAGGCATGGGCATCGCTTCCAACGAAGGAGGCGGTGGACAGGGTGACAACGGTGAAAGCGACCAACAACACATGGAAATCATCCGTGGCAAGCTGCTCAACTATGGCTACCTCTCTGTGGATCAGATGTATCAAACCCAGGGCGCCACTGCCGCTCAAGTGAGCTCAAACCTCAATGCCGGCAGAGGCTTTATCAACTATGTGGGGCACGGCTCGGATACCTCCTGGGTAACCACCGGCTTCAACAACACCCACGTAAATGCACTCACCAATGACAACATGCTGCCCTTCATCGTCTCCGTTGCCTGTGTAAACGGAAACTTTGTAAGCCAAACCTGCTTTGCCGAAGCCTGGCTGCGTGCCAAAAATAACACCACCGGCGCACCCACCGGAGCAGTGGCGATGTATGCCAGCACCGTGAACCAGAGCTGGGCTCCCCCCATGCGTGGTCAGGACGAAGTGACAGACCTCCTGGTGGTGGAAGCAAAGAGAACCATCGGTGGTCTCTTCTTCAATGGCTCCTCCAAAATGACCGAAGTATATGGAAACAACGGCGCCAGCGAATACAAAAACTGGCATATCTTTGGCGACGCCTCCATGATGGCAAGAACCAAAGAACCCATGGCTCTTACCGTGGAACATACCCCCGTTCTTTTCATGGGCATGGATACCTTCATCGTGGATACCGCACCCGATGCCAGAGTGACCCTTTATGCTGATGGAGTGGTATATGCCCACGCCATCTCCAATGCTGCCGGAACCGCCACCCTCATCCTCAGCGATCCTCCCATGGAACCCATGGATCTCACCCTCACCGTCACCGCTTTCAACTATCAGACCCATATCTCCACCGTGCAGCTCTTGCCTGCCAGCGGTCCTTATATCATCGTGACCGGCATGAGCGTCAACGATGTGGAAGACAACCACGTAATGTATGGCGAGACCATCAACCTGGGTTTTGAATTTAACAACCTGGGCAGCGAAGATGCAGAAGGCATCAACGTAGCCATCAGCAGTTCCAGCCCCCATATCAGCATCCTCAATACCGATGAAGATATTGCAGATATCCCCGCCGACGCCTATGGAAACACTGTCAACGGCTTTAATATCCGCATATCAAACAGCGCCCCGGATCAGCATGTGGCCACCATCAATATCCTCATCACCCTCACCAATGGCGAAGAGTATAGCTACAACCGCAACATCATCATCGATGCCCCCAAACTCACCTGGGGAATCCTGGAAATCGATGATGTCTTTGGCAACAACAACGGTCGCATCGATCCCGGTGAATCCATCACCCTTTCCTTCCCCGTCACAAACGCTGGCCATGCCACCTCGGATGATATCATCACCACCCTCGTCATCAATGATGGCAGACACGTGGCGGATGCCCTCAATGTGGAATTTATCGCTCTCTTGCCCGATGGCACCGCCAATATGGAATACATGGTCACCTTCAGCTCCCAGATCGTTCCCGGCACTACCATCCACATGACGGCAATGCTCTTTAGCGGAGAATATACCGAGATGAAGACCTATTCTGTGAAAGTGGGCGAAGTGGTGGAAGACTTTGAATCCGGATTTGGCAACCTACCCTGGACCTTTGCCGGTGGCAACTGGACTATCGTGGATGATAGCTACAACGCTTCCATGGCGGCAAGATCAGCTGCCATCAACAACAACCAAACCACCTCCATGACTCTCTATATCAATTGTCCGGATGATGGAACCATCTCTTTCTGGAAAAAAGTATCCAGCGAACAGAACTACGACTTCCTCAAATTCTATATCAATGGCACCCTCAAAGACCAATGGTCTGGCACCCAGGACGTCTGGCAACAGGTGACCTATACCACCCAAGCTGGCAACAACAGCTTCAAATGGGAATACAGCAAAGACTACACCACCGCCCAGGGACAGGATTGCGCTTGGATAGATGATATTATTCTGCCCATCAGAGGCGAAATCCCCGGCACTCCCGTGATCGTGATGGAAACCGAAGACATCGATTTTGGCACCATCCTGCTTGGCGATACCGCTCAGGTGCCTGTCACCATCAATAACGACGGTGATGCCGTACTCATCGGCACCATGCATACCACTGCCCCCTTCCATATCATAGATGGCGGTGGAAATGAGGTGGAAAGCGTAAATCTCATCATCCAGCCCGGAAGCTTCGTGCAGTTTGACGTAAGATATGCCCCCACCCAAGCCGGAAGCTCCACAGGAGATCTGCTTGTAAATACAGACGATCCTGAAAATTCCATCATCATCCTCAGCCTCTCCGGAACTGCCCAGCCTGTCTCCAACGATGATAGCGTGATCACTGTGATTACAGAGCTGCAAGGCAATTTCCCCAATCCCTTCAACCCCACCACATCCATCAATTACAGCCTCAAAGAAGCTGGACCTGTAAGAATAGAAATCTACAACCTCAAGGGCCAATTGGTGAAAACCCTGGTAAATGAAATCAAAAACGCTGGCAACCATAACGTTATCTGGAATGGACAAGACGCTCAGGGACGCGCAGTCTCCAGCGGCATCTACCTCTACCGCATGGAAGCCGGAAATTACCGTCATAGCCAGAAAATGATTATGATGAAATAAACGCAATATCTGACGATATGTAAAAAAGCCCCAGTGTGAAGCTGGGGCTTTTTTTAGGGGTCAGGGGACAGTGGACAGGGAACAGGGGCTTCGCTAAAGCTAAGTCTATTTTGAAGTAGTATTTCCTTCTTGATTAATCGCGAGCGAAAGTGAGCACATTAAAGAGTCTCAGCAGAGACGATATTTCAGGTCAACTCAAGCGATAAGAATGAGTTATGAGTCTCAGAGAGACGGCATTTCGCTTGCATGTTGACACTTCTTCCCTCCCTTCTTGATTAATCGCGAGCGAAAGCGAGCACATTAAAGAGTCTCGGCAGAGACGATATTTCAGGTCAACTCAAGCGATAAGAATGAGTTATGAGTCTCAGAGAGACGGCATTTCGCTTGCATTTTTACACTTCTTCCCTGTTAACCACCCTTGTCTCTCCTTTGTCTCGACAAGGGTGAGACAAGGGTGGTACAAGGGTGGTTAACGGGCAAGAAGCGGTAAGTCCTTGTATCCCCTGGCTTTAGCCAGGGGGTACAAGGGTCAGTAAAAATACGCGCAGATTAGCTATCAGTCATAGTTAGGATGCCAACCTCTGCCACCACAGCTATCAGCTCCTGGGCATCCCTACATTGGTTGATGCGATGCCTCAGCCGGGAACCACCCACAATACCCTTGATATAGTGGCACAATTGACTGCGCATTTCTTTCACCACCACCCATTCCGGTTTGTGCTCCAAAGCCAGATCTATATGTTCCAACATCGTCTGATGCAGCTTATTTTGGGTGACGGGGCTATATCTGCCTGTGGTCTGGTATTCCTTGATTTGCGAAAACAGCCAGGGCTTGCCCAAGGCTCCCCTGCCTATCATCACGCTTTGGCAACCGCATTCCTGATACATCCTCATGGCGTCTTCAGGTGAGGCTATATCACCATTGCCCACCAGCGGGATAGAGACTTGGGCTGCCAATTGGGTAATATGCTGCCAATTGCTGGTGCCAGAAAACATCTGTTTGGCGGTGCGGGGATGAAGGCAAAGGATATCTGCCCCGCTATCCTGCATCAGCTTGCCAAAATCCATAAAATTGAGGCTATTGGCATCCCAACCGCTGCGGAATTTTACACTGAGGGGCACCCTGCCTCCCAGCGCTGTTTTCACCTCTTTCACGATGGCTGCCGCCCGCGGAGGGTCTGTCATCAAAGCACTGCCTGCACCGCGCTTTACTACCTTCTTAACCGGGCAGCCCATATTGATGTCAATGAGATCGGGATTAAAGCGCAGGCAATATTCTGCCGCCTGTGCCATGATAAGAGGATCGCTGCCAAATATCTGGATGGCATAGGGGCGTTCCTCCTCGCCAAAGTGGATCAGTTCCTCTGTTTTGCGGGAATCTCGCACAAGGCCGTCTGCGCTCACCATTTCGCTTACCAATACATCTGCCCCATGCCGTTTGCATAGAATACGAAAAGCGGCATCCGTATAGCCAGCCAGCGGTGCCAGCCAGATTTTGTCCATTGTTAGATGCTGGATATTCATTCAGGTCTGTATATCTTTTTTATTGCCTCATGATCCGGGGTGTCGATTTGCTCCGGCAGCATATTTTCCTTGGCATACTCCAGATAAAGTCCTGAATCCAAAAACAGATCCAAGAGGTGAGGATCAAGCTCTCCATTCTTTACACCAATCGCCATAATCTGCAGGGATTCGGAGAGGGTTTTGGGTTTCTTGTAGGGACGGTCTGCCGCAGTGAGGGCTTCAAAGATATCTGCCACAGCCAGGATTCTGGATTGGAGGGGCAGCTGTTCCGCGGTTAGCCCCTGGGGATAGCCCTTCCCATTCAGCTTTTCATGATGGGTGGCGGCATAGAAAGCCACATTTGCATATTTCTTGGGGAAAGACACCTCGGAGAGCATTTCCCAGGTGACGTTTACGTGTTGACCCATGATCTTGATCTCTTCCGGCAGCAAGGTGCCGCGCCTGATTTGCAGGTTGCGCTTTTCTTCCTCTGAGATCAGATAGTACTGTTCCCCTTCATGCTCAAAGCTATATTTGGTAAGCTCTTCCAACCTCTCCATATCCGTGTCCGGGAGGAATTCTGTGCCGATATTGACTCCGTTCACAAATGCCAGCTCCCCATCCAACCACATCTCCACTTCCTCAAGTGTATGGGATTTGCCCAAATGTATGGTAGTGTAATCTGCAAAATCCTGCTCTGAGAGGATGGCATATTGGTATCTGAAGAAAAGGCGCATGGTATGAAAACGCTGGGTGATGAGGTCTATCCTATCCATGATGGTTTCCAGCTTGGTGCTCTTATCCATCACATATTCCGGGGTGATAATCTTGCCCACATCGTGCATCATGCCAGCCATGGAAAGCTCCGTCAATTCTTCTTTGCTAAAGTGCACGTCTTTGTAAGGACCCTGGGTGGCGTCGTTTATCTTGGTGGCAAACATATCGGTGAGATTTGCCACCCTGATAATATGGTTTGAGGAGTATTTGCTTTTGCGTTCGATGGTTTTGGCGATAGAATGCATGAATTGCATGAGCAGCTTTTCCAGTTCGGCAATCAGATGGCGGTTGGAGAGGGCGATGGCGGCTTGGGACGCCAGGGAATCCATCATGGTACGGTGTTCATCATTAAAGCTATTCACCTTGCCATTCTTATCCATGGCGTTGATCATCTGGATGATGCCCAAGACGTCGTCCTCGTGGTTTTTGAGGGGCAGGGTGAGCATGGATTTGCTGCGGTAATCGCGCTGCCGGTCTGTCCTCCTGGTGCCGGAGGTGTCATAATCGTCTGTTTGGTATACATCATCAAAATAGAGGCTTTTCTTGGTGTGATAAACGGCCGTTACGATGTGATTCAGCCGTGGATTTCCCTCTTCGTTATACAAAGGGATGCTGGGCCAATCCACCTTTTCTTTGGTGCCGCCCTGGTGTATGTTCATGGTGCGGTTGTACACAATCTCAAAGCTCAGTTGTTTTCTCTCTGCATCCACCATATAGATGGTGGCGCCATCGGCATTGGTAAATTCGATGGCCTGCTGTAAAATCATATCAAAGATTTTATCCAGATTGGTTTCAGAAGACAGGGCTTTGCCAATATTGGTGAGCCTCTGGATATGCTGTATTTGTTTGGTGGTAAGCTCTTGGATGGAGAATACCACCTGATTTAGCATTTCGTTTACTTCACGGTTTTCGCTGAACTTGTACACTGGGGATACTCCTGTTACACTTTGTGATAAAACATAAATTGCGGTTCATAGCCTTGGCGGCGTTGCTCCTCTTCAAACCAGGTGACCACGTGGTTTTCCAGATGAGGGCTGTTCTGAATTGTTTCAGAAAATACAGGCTTGAATAAAGGGCATTGCGCAAACTCGCGCTCTATCCACGTGGCATACTCTGCATGGTCTGTGGATATCTGCACAAAGCCGCCCTTCTTGAGGATATAAGCCAATGCCTCCAAAAATACAGGCTGGATGAGACGGCGGCGGTGATGTCGCCTCTTGGGCCAGGGATCGGGATGCTGGATAAACACTCCCTCCACAGACTCAGCCGGCAGCCTCTCCCTGATCCCTTCATCCACCAGCTCCACCATCAGCCTCACGTTTGGATTGCGGCTGGGATCCAGTTTCTTCAAGATATTGCGGATACGCTTTTCACGCACCTCAAAGCCCAGGAAGTTGGCATCCGGATACAAGGTGGGGTATTGGGAGATAAATTCCCCTTTGCCGCTGCCTATTTCGATATAAACGGGGTTTGCATTGCCAAATACTGCTACATAATCCACCATTCCCTCATGCGGTGGCAATACAAAGAAATCCCTGTCACTCAGCATCTTCTGCCTCTTCTTCATCCTCTGCCAAGAGAGGTGGATAGAAGTATTTCTTGCGATAAGGCGTGAGTATCAAATCAGAAACGGTGAGCCCAAAGGTGGTGAAGATAACCAAAATGATGCCATTCCAGAATACCACCTTGGCATCCGCCCAGCCAAAGGGTTGGGAAGTGAACAAAAAGAGCAGGAAGTAATATATGGTGATGGCAACAGCAGACAGGAATGAACAGAGTATCAGGCGGAAACGGATCAGAGAATGGATGAAAAAGAGCTTGCCGATGATAAGGGTGATGAGGGCTGCCAAGAGGAGGTTGGGTAGGAAAAACGCTGTGAGCTGGATACCCACATAGGAGGAGCCCAGTATCGTGAATGCCAAAGCCAGGGAGATGACGATATACCACAGCCATCTGCGCTGCATATATCCTCCCCAAAGAGCTGCCACGCCCATGATCAGTGCCAAAGCCAGGCTCAATTCTCTATTGCCAATGGATTTTGGCTTGCCTGTTGGTACGGGCTGCATTTCATCAGCTCCCTCAATGCGGAATACCTGATGCAGGCTATCGCCAAAAGCTTCCTGCATCTGCAGGTCTCTGCTCACCACCTTGGTCTCATCTTGTCTGTAATAGAGGCTTACACCAAAGAAAGTGATCAAGAGAGGGATCACTATCAACAGGAGCAGTTCTGGCTTGAAAGGTCTTTTATTCATCTCGTCCCCTTAGATTTTGGTTGACTATGTCTGTGGGTTCAATATTATGGCAAGCTGTAAGAATGTCAACTATAATCATACAATAGGAGCACTCAATGCTGAGTATAATGAGAAACTTGCGCCAGAAACTGGCAAAAACCCGCAGTGGCTTTATCGGCCGCATAGCCGAAGCCATCCGCCTGCGGGGCAAAGTTGATGAAGAATTGATGGATCAAATAGAGGAAATCCTGCTGAGAGCAGATACCGGAGTGCACATGAGTGAGGTTATCATCCAGCGCCTTACCGAAAGAATCCGCGTGGATCGCATCGAGGATGCCGGAGTGGTGCAGGATGTGTTGCAGGAGATTATGCAGGATATACTGCTTTCTGATGAGGAGGAAGATGCGGAAGAGCCTGATTTCTTTGCCGAAGTGAATGCCAAGCCTTATGTGGTGGTTTTTGTGGGGGTAAACGGCGTGGGCAAGACCACCAGCATCGGCAAGATAGCACATCGCTTCAAAGAGATGGGCAAAAGCGTCTTGATCGTGGCTGCTGATACATTCAGAGCCGCCGCCATCGAACAGCTGGAAATCTGGGCACAGCGCTCTGGAGCGGCCTTTATCAAGTCTGCCGCCAATGCAGACCCTGCGGCAGTGGTGTATGACGGCGTCAATTCTGCAATGGCGCGGGGAGTGGATATAGTGTTGATCGATACTGCCGGACGCCAGCACACCAAAGACAGATTGATGCAGGAGCTCACCAAAATAGAGCGCAGCATCCAAAAGCTTATCCCCGATGCCCCCCATCAAACCCTGTTGGTATTGGATGCCACCACGGGGCAAAATGCCATCTCGCAAGCCAGTCACTTTGATCAGGCAATCAAGCTCTCCGGGCTCATCCTCAGCAAATATGACGGCACTTCCAAGGGCGGTATCATCTTTAATCTGAGACACACCCTGCAATTGCCTCTCAAGCTGATCGGCGTGGGCGAAAGCATCAATGATCTGGAAAACTTCCGCATCAAAGACTTTGTGGCAGCTTTTTTTAGCAAAGACCCCTCTGAGGAGAACCACGAAGCTGAACTTGACGAGACAGACCTGGAATAATAGATGAAACTGCTGGAATTGGCAAGGGCGCAGAAGATCTTGGATCAGCTATTGGAGCTGACCACGGATGCGCAGACCATCAAAGCCAGACAGCTGATCATCAGAGGCCTCTTGGAGGAGATGTATAAGGAGCTCACCCGGGATGCTCAGGTTTCTGCCAATGGGCTCTTTGCCCGGATGCAGTATTATCATGATCTCGTGAATATCCCTGCAGAGCTCTCCAAACAGGCAAACCTCCTGCGCATCTATGGCAACAAGGTGGCGCATGATGGCGAAATAGAACCTTCCATGGCAAATTTCCTCACCGCCTGCCATGTGATGCACGATCTTTTGGCATGGTATCAGGAGGAGCTGGAGCTGGACGCCCTGGCAAGCTTCCTCACAGAACACAATGCCACCCTCTTTGCAGACCGCCCACAGGCAAAGCGCCATGATCTCACCTGCGTGGTGCATAGCTGGAGGCTTACCAAAACAGACGAGCGGGTCACCGGCATCGAAATACAGGCGCTGGATGAAAATGGGGTGCAAGTCTACATCAAACTCAGAGACCGTCCCGAGAACGGAGAGGGAAGCCAATGGTCTTTACTAGGGCGTTGTATGTGGCAATGGGCTACCCTTAATTGCATCAATGTAAGCGAAAGCTCTGGCGCTCCCAATCAATACATAGACAACCATTCCACCATGATGGTGCTGGAGCCGGATTACCTGATGGATGTGACCAGCATCGCAGAATGTATCTCCCAAAATGAGATGCATCCCCAGCTTGCCATCCTCAGCCGCCTTATCAGCGAAGGAGCCAGCCAGAGCATGGTGCAGGGCATTGCGGTCAATAATATCTTTGATGACTTGATGGAGGATCCTCAGGCGGATTATGATGAGCTCTTCCGGCGCAGCATGGATAGGGCTCCCATCCCCATGGTGGCTTTGGGCATCGATGCCGCCAAGGAGATTCATACTTGCATCAAAAACGAGCATTTCCCACGTCTGAAGGCAATGGCACAGCTTGCCAGCAAGGATGAAATGATGCTGGAACCCTCCTACATCTCTCCCCGCTATGGTTTGCAGGGACGCCTGGATTTGCTCTATAAACGAGGTGACAAATACTGCATACTGGAGCTGAAAAGCGGCAGCGCCCCCAAGTTTCAACCCTGGTCTCAGCATCAGGCGCAAGTGGTGGGCTACAATATGCTTATCCGCAACAGCTATCCGAAGGGCAAGCTGGGAACCAGCTCCATCCTCTATTCGCGCTTGCCACAAAAGAGCCTCTTGCACGTGGTCAATACCAAGAAAGAGGAACGCACCCTCATCATGTGCCGCAACCGCATCTTGGGCCTGTGGAAGCAATTGGCAGAAGACCCTGCCATCTTCTTTGCCTGGCTCAAGACCTACGATGGCAGTGGCTTGCCGCAATTCAGCTGGGCAAAGCTCAATAAGGTGCAGACCCTGTTGGGCTCCCTCTCCCCCATGGAGTATGAATGGTATTTGGAGCAGATACGCCTGGCGGTGAGGGAAACCTGGTATGCCAAGATTGGCTCCCTGGGCTCCATCGGCGAAAGCAGCTATGGTTATAACGCTCTCTGGCAACTAAGCCGGGAGGAGAAAGAACGCCGCTATAGGATCATCCAATCCATGAAGCTCCAATCCGCTACCACCAACGTCCTGCGCTTTAGCAGACCGGATAAAACCCTGATTAGCAACTTTCGGGAAGGCGACGTGGTGATAGCTTACCGCGAGGAGCTGCCCGTATGGGGACAGGAAATCATCCGCGCAGAGCTCATCCGCCTGGAAGACGACCATCTGGAGCTAAGAGCCAGAGGCGTGCTCAATATCAACCTCGAGACCATGGGATCCCACACCTGGGCTCTGGAGCATGACCTTTTGGAGACGATGCTCTTTGGTCCTTTGGCTTCCATTACCGGCTTCCTAACCGCCACCCCGCAGAAGAGACACAAGCTGATGGGCATCCTGGAGCCGGAATTTGACACCGTGGCACACACCTCCACAGATGATATTGATGCCATCATCGCCCAGATAGACAGCGCCAAAGATTACTGCGTGATCCAAGGACCACCCGGCACCGGCAAGACATCCGGACTCCTCACCCGCTATATCAAAAAGCTGTATCATGAGACGAAGCAGACGATTCTGGTACTCAGTTTCACCAACAGAGCTGTGGATGAGATATGCCTCAACCTACACAAACATGATATCCCCTTTATCCGTACGGGACGCTCCCAGAATATCGAGGAACAGCTGCTGGAAAACCTCATCCGCGGCAAGCGCTTCTTTGATATAGACAATATCCTGCGTTCAAACCGCGTCTGGGTGGCAACCGTGCAAAGCTGCAATAGCTGGATACAAGACCTGATGAGCCTCAAGGAAGAGATTGGCACCCTCATTATCGATGAAGCCTCCCAGATCATCGAACCCGCCATCCTGGGCATCCTTGCCAAAGCCCAAAGATGCATCTTGGTCGGAGACCAAAACCAGCTGCCTCCCATCATCTCTCAAGACAAGGCAGATTACAGCTTCACCTCAAACCAGCTGAATGACCTCTGTTACAGCAGCTACAACCGCTCCATGATGGAAAGGTTGTATCTGAAATGCAAGATGCAAGACTGGCATCAGGGACACTATATGTTGCAGAAACACTATCGGATGCACGAGGAGATAGCCAGCCTCATCAACCATTATTACCAGGATAGCCTCCACAGCGCCCTGCCCCGCCAAAATGAGCCGCTATCCCTGCCAGAAGCCTCTTGCCAGCTGGATGGGCGCATTATCTGGATAGACACCCCCAAGGGCAGCACTGCTTTTTATGATGACCATCATTGCCAGCTCATCCTCAAGCTCATCAAAACATTTGAAGCCTTGGGAGAGCTGCAAGACCACAACGCCGATTTGGGCATTGTGGCGCCATTCAGAGCAATGATCCAAGCCCTGCGCAACACCTTGGGCAAGAAGTATGAAAACATCACAATAGACACTGTGGAGCGCTTTCAAGGCTCTGAACGCAAAGTAATCATCCTCACCCTCCCCTTGAGGGAAAGCGGTGAATTGCGCAATCTTGAGGCTGTCTCCGATGATGGCAGCGTGGATCGCAAATTGAACGTGGCTCTCAGCCGGGCAATGGATAGAATAATCATCTTGGGTAACGCCGCCTTATGCAGCGCCAGCCCCCATTACGCTTTTTTGATAGACAAAATACACAGTGCACACAAAATGATCCCTTCCAACCATTTTATTGATGATGGAAGATAAGACAAAGGAGTAAATGAAATGTCTAAAATACCCAAACAACCTCAACAACCACAACAGCTTAACGTCAAGATTGACGAGAAAGTAGGGGAAGGCACTTATGCCAATTTCTTCGTGATTACAAACTCCCCTTCAGAATTTATTATTGATTGTGGCAGATTCCTGCCGGGCATCCCCCATGCCAATATCTACAGCCGCATTCTATGCACCCCCTCCCACGCCAAACAGCTGTTGCAACTGCTTGAAAAGAATATAGATACCTTTGAAAAGCAATATGGCGAAATCAAAGTGCAGGGAATGCCTGAAAACAAATCCGTAGGCTTCAAACCGGAGCATTGAATCTCACATATTCAATAAATGACTTGACGAATGGATAGATTCAAAATCTTTGGATTGGAAATTCTAAATTTATACTAATGAAACATGGAGCATAAGCCAATGAAAAAGTTCTCATGGCGCGGACTCGCTATCCTGATATTCATACTGGGAACAGCTTTCTTCCTTGCTCCTTTGGCGTTTGACGGCCTACCCGGTTGGTGGGCCACCCAGAAACTGAATCTGGGTCTGGACCTCAAAGGCGGCATGCAGATTATCCTGGAAGTGGATACAGCTCAGATACCTGCCAATCAAGTGGCTGGTGCTGTGGATAATAATATCGAGATCATCCGCAATCGTATTGACCAATTCGGCGTAGCCGAACCCATCATCCAAAAAATGGGAGAAAAACGCATAGTTATTCAGCTCCCAGGTGTCAAAGACCTCGAAGCAGCTGAAGGTTTGGTAAAGAAAACCGCTATGCTGGAATTTAAACTGGTGGCTTCCCCCGAAGAAGCCGAGCGCGTTCTTACCTCTATCGATCAATCAATAAAGATGAATGTTTCCCGCTTCCCGGCTTTGGCAGAGCTTGCCAAAAAAGATAAAGCCCTGGTGGATAGCCTCAAGCTGGAAGTGGATTCTTTGGATACCACCGCCGGCATATTCCGCAGTTTGATTGGGCGCGGCGAAATCAATTATGAAATCCCCCAGTCCAATGTGCGCTTGATGAACGATCTGATGGCAGATTCATCTTTTGTAAATATCATCCCCGCCGGCTATCAGCTTGCCTTCCAAAAGCTGGACCTGCAGGATGCAAACGCCGATCGTCCTTTCTATGTGCTCAAATCTGCCCAGGAAATGACTGGTGTTGATATCTCCCGTGCCAAGGTGGATTTTGGCTCTTCCAGCTCCACCGATCCACGTACGGCAAACAAACCCTACGTCTCCCTGGAAATGACCCGTGAAGGCACACGCCGTTTTGAACGTGTTACATCAGACAACGTGGGTAAACGCCTCGCCATCGTGATGGACGGAATCGTTTACTCGGCTCCCCATATCAACGAACGCATCCCCGGCGGCAGAGCTCAAATCACAGGCAGCTTTACCACCAGCGAAGCCAGCGAATTGGCAATCCTGCTCAATTCCAAAAACCTGGAAGCCCCCATTATCCCCATCAGCACCTCCATCATCGGAGCCACCTTGGGGTCAGACAGCATCAAAAGCGGCACCAAAGCTGCCATCATCGGCCTTGTGGCCGTAATGCTGTTTATGTTGATCTATTACAAACTGGCTGGATTGTTTACTGATATCATTTTGGTGTTCAACATCGGCTTCATTTTGGCGATGCTCACCCTGTTTAAAGCCACCCTCACCCTGCCCGGTATCGCCGGTATCATCCTCACCATTGGTATGGCGGTGGATAACAACGTGTTGATTTTCGAACGTATCCGCGAAGAACTGGATGCAGGCAAAAACCCCCGCTCAGCGGTTGATGCCGGGTTCAAGCGCGCAGTGATTACCGTGTGGGATTCAAACCTCACCACCCTCATTGCTGCCGCCGTATTGTATCAGTTTGGTTCTGGTCCCATCCGTGGATTTGCCGTCACCCTTGCCATCGGTATCATTGGCTCAATGTTTGGTGCCATAGTTTTCCTCCGCTCGATGATGGAAAGCTTTATGCTGGGCGCAAACAAAAAAACCATGAGTATTTGAGGAGGACGACATGAGAATATTTAAAAACGCCAATTTCCCCTTTGTCAAAATGCGCATGATTATTTATATCATATCCGGTATCCTGGTTTTGGGCAGCATCCTGTTGGTATTAACCAAAGGCATGAATTGGAGTATCGATTTTACCAGCGGTGTCTCGGCATCTATAAATCTTAAAGCTGCTGATCCCAATACTCCCCTGCTCAACGTGGCAACCCTGCGCAAAGTCCTCACCCAAAACGGCTACCCCGAGGCTGAAATCCAAAACATCGGCGACCCTGCCAATGCCTATTTCCTGATCAAAATCAAAAATCAATCTGGTGAAGAGGAAGTAACCAGCGAAGTAAAAGATCATCTCCTGGGCATCATCCATCAATACCTGCCGGAATACGTTGCAGGTAGAGATTTGCAAAGTGAGGTGGTGGAAGAGATCTACGTGGTAGGCCCCAAAGTGGGAGGCGAATTGCGCAATCAAGCCACCCTTGCCGTTATCATCGCCCTCATCCTGATGGTGATTTATGTGTGGTTCCGCTTTGAGCTCACCTTCGGTGTAATGGCTATTTTGGCGTTGTTTCACGACGTGAGGATAGTCATCGGAGCCTTCTCTCTCACGGGCAAGGAAATGACTGTGCAAATCCTCGCTGCCTTGCTCATCATCGTGGGTTATTCCATCAACAATACCATCGTGATCTTTGACCGTATCCGTGAAGACCTGGTAGTCTATCGCAAAGACCCCCTGCCCGTTATCTTCAATAGGGCAATCAACCAAACCCTCAGCCGTACATCAATTACATCTATCACAACCCTCTTCTCGGCTCTTGCCCTGTACTTCTTTGGAGGGACTGTGATCCATGACTTTGCCTTTGCCATGTTGCTGGGCGTGATTGTTGGCACCTTCTCCTCTGTGTTCCTGTCAAGCAACTTGGTATTGGACGTGTTTACCCTCACTAAAAAGGAAAAGCAAAGCGTCCAAAAGCTTACCAAAAAGAAATAATCAAACTAATATCATTATACACAGAGCCGCTTCATCAGAGGCGGCTCTTTTTGTTGTGTAGCTTTAGCTTGCCCCACATCCTATTTTGAGATATCATTTATATATAGTAAGATTGGAGGATTTACAATGAAGATCACAGAGCTCAGCACGGCATACGCAAAGGTACAATTGCCTGCCAAAATTGCTTTGGTAGCCACCCAAAAGCCGGATAGCGGCTATAATCTGATTACCGTGGAATGGTTTATGCGCACCTCCATCCAACCGCCCATGTTTGCCATCTCCATCGGCCACAACCGCTTTACCCATGAATGTTTGGAGGAACACCGCTTCTTTAACCTCATCTTCCCCTCAGTGGAGATGAAACAGCTGTGTGCATTTTCAGGCAGCAATTCTGGAAAAGATGTGGATAAATTTGCCGAAACCGTCACCAAATACATCCCGGGATAATTGAACAAGCTTCCCATCCCCACCGAGGCTCTGGCTGCATTTGAATGCGAAGTAACAAGCCAAATCCGCAGTGGAGACCATACCATTTACATAGGAGAGGTAAAATATAGCTGGGTGAACGCTGCCAAAGAGCCCTTGATTTATCAACGCAAAGTATAGCTGTCCTTACTTCTTGCCCATTAGCCTCCTTTGTACCACCCTTGTCTCACCCTTGCCTGGACAAAGGAGAGACAAGGGTGGTTAATAGGGAAGAGATAAGAAAAAGAGGGGGAATTCTGGGGAGGGTACCCTTAATCCAGGGATTTTATCAAAGGCAAAAAGTTGATGCTTTCTTCAGTGCCAATGCGGTTTCCAAAGGCATCCTGGGTGTGTGCTTCAATCACAAACTGATAGCTGCGATAGTTTGTCAAATCCTGGGTGGGACGCAGCTGGCAGATACGGGAATCCGCCTTGATGATTTGCAGAGGCACATCTTTTTTGGTATCCGAGGCCACCAGCCTCACTTTCAAGTTTTCCAAGGGGATTATCTTATTGAACTCCAGCTCCAGCACTGGCCTAAGGGATGACACGCTGGTGCCATTACGCGGTTTGGAGCTCAGGAGTAAGGGAGGGTTTTCATCAATTATTGTACTATTGGCAAAGCTCATTGCAGATTCTGGGTTATAGTTTTTCTTGCTGTCCAAGAGGTCTGAGATCACCAAGCGGTAGCTGCTGCTATCCTGAGGAGCGGTGATGAGGGTAAGCTTGCTGTTTTCCAGCTCCTGCAATAGGATGGGCAGCCTTTTACCCTCAGTGCTTTGGAGCTTCATACTTCCCAAGCTGCTGGGGGATTTATTAAAGCTCACCTCCACTTCCTGTTTGGATACCGCTCTTGCGCTTTGGATGCGCACCACAGTGCTATCTGCATAAGCCATCATCAAATCCAGGCTTAGGTTGCCTTGCAAGGTCAGTTTTTCTTCAAAATAGGCTTCCCTGCCAAAGTCATAGCGTCCATTGCCATCCAAATCCTGATATGCCCTCAAGATATAGTTGGCAGGATTGAGCGCATCGATGGCATAACTGCTGCCCAAAACGCTGCCACTGCACACCAAGAGGGAATCCGCATCCAACAAATCCAGGATGATCGGCTTGCCCATATCACCGGGGTTTTCATAGGCTATCTGCCCGCTCAAGCGGTTGTTATTGAGCTTTCCACTGGCAAAGGTATAGCTTTGGTTGTGTGCCAAAGCATTGCCACGCAGGTCTTTGATGCGGGTGCTGAGCGTGAGATGGTAGTTTGTATCAGGCAATAGTTTTTCATTGATTTGAATGGTGAGAGCTCTGCCGCTGTAGCTGATTTTTTTGTTCATAATGGGAGGGTAAAAATAGAGCCCTTCCGTGAAGCTGCTTCTATCCATGGGTTTGGAAAAGGTGATTTCAATCCGATCCGATAGCTCTGTATACACCTGAGGCATGATGGTAAGCACCTCTGGCTTTACCGTGTCTTCGGGACCTCCGGTGGGGTTTCTCCTGCTGCCACAGGATACCATCATCACCGTCAATAATACTATTGCCGCCAGCCTAAAAACCTTGTTCATACAACCATTCCTGTGATATCTGCTTTTGGGAGCCTTTGCTTTGGATGTATTTGCCGATCACGTCATATTCCACATTTACGGGGTCTCCCACGTTGAGTAATGCGAGGTTGCTATTTTCCAAGGTGTGGGAAATGAGAGCCACGGCAAAACTATCACTGGCAAGCTCCGCTATCGTGAGGCTCACACCGTTGATGGCGATGGAACCCTGGGGCACCATTAGCTCGCCATCCCCTGGTATGATATTAAAATATAGGTATTTTGTATCTCCCAGGTTACGGATTCGCTTTAGTTTTACCACGCTATCCACATGCCCCTGAACGATATGCCCATCCCATCTGCCAACTGCTCTCATTGCCCGCTCCAGATTCAGCAGCCGGCGCCGCTCCCATATTCCGGCGGTTGATTTGTGCAGTGTCTCCGCCATGATTTCCACTTCAAACATGGATTCATCAAGGCTGAGCACCGTGAGGCAAATCCCGTCACTGGCAATGCTGCTGCCAATTTTGATATCATCAAACAAGGCGGGGCGCTGTATCTGCAAATAGCGCTTGCCGGCAGCCTCACGAATGGCAGTGATTGGAGAGACAGATTCTATGATACCAGTAAACATCTATTGCACCGAATAGCGTCTATTCCAGGCATTCGCCAAGGTGAGAGCACTGGAATATTCCAGCTCCCCTCCAAAGGGAATACCCGTGGAAAGGCGGGTGATATTGATGGATATTTCGGTAAATATTTGCGTGAGATAGTGGATGGTGGCCTCTCCCTCAGCCGTGGGTTTGAGAGCCAGGATCAGTTCGGTTGGTTTGCGCTCTGCCAAGAGCTCCATCAATTTGGGGATGCCCAGCTCTTCAGGACCGTAGCCATCCAAAGGAGATAGCAGATGCCCCAGCACATAGTAACGCCCGCGGTATTCGTTCATATTCTCCAGGATATGCACGTCACCGCTGTTTTCCACGATACACAGCTGGCTATCATCCCTATCGGCGGAAGCACACAAGGGGCAGGGATCGCTTTCTGAGATGAGGTTGCACACGCCGCAGGGGGCATAGCTTTGGACGGCATCCACGATTGTCTTTGCCAAATCCGTGGCAATCTCAGCGTCGGCACTCAAGAGGTACCATGCCAGGCGCTGTGCGGTTTTACGGCCAATGCCAGGCAAGCCGTTCAAGGCTTTGATCAGCTCTTCCAAACGAGGGGAAATGAGCATGATAGCTTAGAACAAACCGGGGATTTTCATTCCGCCGGTGAGGCTTTCCATCATGGAGCCGCTGGCTTCGTTCACTTGGTTTTGAGCTTCAGCGATGGCGGCAATGATAAGGTCTTCCAACATTTCCACATCTTCAGGGTCCACCGCCTGAGGGTCTATTTTCAGGCTCTTGATATCGCCTTTGCCAGTCATTTCCACGCTCACCATTCCACCGCCGGAGCTGGCAGTGAAGATCTTGCTTTCCAGTTCTTTCTGGTTGCGCTCCATTTCTTGCTGCATTTTCTGCGCCTTTTTCATCAGGTCTTGCATTCCTTTTCCACCTGGTAACATATCTCTAAGTCTCCTTATTACTTTTTATTCTATTATTTATTGGTGCGAGCCCAAAAGTGAGCTGAATCGCCCCATTCGTTATATGCAATTGTTTCGCCAATGGCTTCGATATTTTGCTGGAGGCTGTCACGGCTGTCTGAGGCATTTTCATCCAAGTGTGGCTTGCCTTCATAGAGCTGATATCCCCGGCGATAGCTGGTGTCTGTTACATTGGGCATGATGATATTGGCTCCTGCCAACAGCCCCAATTCCCTGCCATCTTCACGCAGCGCCTGTAAAGCGGTGGTGGAGGCTATGTTCACATCTTTCAGAAAGATACGGCTGGCGGCAATCATCTTTAGCCCCAGCTCTATGGCTTCTTCCGGATTGTGGCTGGGCACCAGATGTCCCAAAGGCGTGTCTTTGTGAGGGATAAAGGGTCCCATGCCAATCATATCTATATCGATATCATAAAAGAAGAGCAGGTCATCAGCCAAGTCTGCCAGGCTCTGATTGGGCAAACCAATCATCACCCCGGTGCCCACCTGATAGCCCACTTCCCTCAGATAACCCAAACATTTCACCCTGTCTTCAAAGCTGTGATCCGGCGGATGCAACTCTTTGTAAAGATGGGCATTGGTGGTCTCCACCCTCAAGAGATAACGGTGTGCCCCGGCGTCAAACCACTGGCGGTAGATATCCTTGCTTTGCTCTCCCAAAGAGAGGGTGATGCCCAGCTTGCCACCAGATACTTCCTTGATCTGGCGCAGCAGCTTGGATATCAGCTCTGTCCATGTGCTATCGCTGCGTTCTCCTGCCTGCAGCACTATGGAGCCGTAGCCCTGTTCATAACACCAGCGGGCCTCTTCCACCACTTCTTCCGGGGAAATGGTGTAGCGGGAGACGGATGGATTGCCGGAGCGGATGCCGCAATAAAAGCAATCCTTGGAGCAGATATTGCTGAGCTCAATGATGCCTCTGAACCACACTTTGCGCCCTATATATTGGGTTTTAACGTCATAAGCACGGGCATATAGCTCCTTCAGCTCTTGTGGATCGGTGATAGAGAGCAGGGATATAATCTCGTCTTTATCGGGGCGGGGAAATCTCATTTATTATTCTCCAGAAATTATGTGTGTGGATATCACCTTTCTAAATGCCATCAATATGTCAACCACAAAATTGGAGGTGAAGCTCTGCAGACCAGCCTTGTCTAACGTCTGGAAAAATGGAACACATCCAGATCATAGCCCAAATTGAGGTAATAATTGCGCTGACCACCCTCCCTCACTGCCATGGCGAGGCGCAAGGGACCAATCCCTGATCTAAAGCCCACCCCGGCATAAAAACTCCAGATGATGCTCCTATAATCGCTCCAGTCATCTATATCATCAATATCAAGGCCTTGCAATCCCATGTTCACAAAGAGGTTGCGCCGCGGCTTTGCCACCATGCCCAGTTCATAGATCTTATACACCGGCGAGCTCACTTCATACTTTTGATAGCCCATATATCCGGAAGAGCCCCCCAGATAGAAGGGATCGATATTGATCTGCTGGCGGCCAAACCAAGAGCCGATTTCCAAGCCCAGCTTCAGCGAGAGCCAATCGTTGATCGGTTCATATAGCTGAGAGCTGGAATACACCTTGGAATATAAGTAGTCACTCACTTGGGAGGAACGGGCTAAGTTAAATTTGAGGGAGGAACGCAACCCCGTCATGGGGAAATAATAGTCGTCCAAGCTTTCGTGGTATGCCTTGAAGCCTGCTCCGGAGATCGTGTATAAGGAATCAATCTCTGCCACTTCCGAGATATCCCGATACAGCTTGGTGCGAAAGCTATAGAGAAACGCCTCTGCATTCACAAGTTTGGAGGCGAATATCCCCACGCCGCCGTTGATGCCCAGTTCTGCAGCTTTCACGCTGGCAATCTTGCTAAAATCGCTATCATAATAATACCTGCGGTGCATGCTATAGTTGTGAAATATGCGGAAATATGAGCCCCACAGCTCGCCGAAGTTTTTCACATAATCCACGTTGTATTCGCTCTTGCCGCCTAAGGTGAAGGCAGATTGGAAGACGGAATTGCTGAGCAGGATATTATTCAGCTTGAAGATGGCACCGGCATTGATCCCTTCCTCGGATGTGTAGTTTAAGATGATGCTCAGCTGTTGTCTGGTACGCTCTTTCACGTGTATATTCACATGCCAAACGCCGTCTTGGCTGTCCATCACGGGATAGATGGTGAGGAAAAGCTGGGAATTCCACGCCTTGCGACATGCCCCTACTATCTCCTCCGCACCATAGTGATTCTTGAGCACCAAATCCAAATACTCTTTGATCTTGGCTGCGCTCAGGTTTTCATTGCCAATTATATTGAGGCTGCCCAAAGGCTGCTTTTCTGTAAAAGGAGCTTGTGTTGGTCGCTCTTGTTTGTCACCATCCATTCCCAGGCTGTCTTTAAAGCTCTGGATGACATCCAGTTGGGCAAGGGCATATTCCTCTCCTGCGGCAATGATCTGGGCAGCAAGGTGATAATCTGTACTGCGGAATTCCTGCAGGTTTGGCTCCAAGAGAAGGTCACATTCATCCAGTGAGGTATGCACGTTGCGCGTCATGCCGATATTGATGGTTTGATCCAATACTTGGATGAGGTTTTTGAGCTCCTGTCTGGTGCGCAGGCTGGAATTGGTCTTGATCGCCACTGTGTGGATTGCGCCCATTTCTTTGGCTTCCTTGATGGGCAGGTTTTGCGATACCCCTCCATCTATAAATAGCCTGCCATCATATTGAAAGGGCTGGATGATGCTGGGAATAGAGAGTGATGCGCGCACAGCCTGCATCAGGCTGCCTTCACGGAAGATTACCGGCTCTCCGCTCAGCAAATCGGTAGCCACACAACCAAAGGGAATGGGCAATTGGTCAAAGTTCCTTCCCCCTCCAGCGATGGCAAATACCTTTGCCAATTCCAGATTGAGATTGTTTCCCACCCACACTCCTGAGGGCAGCTTCGGCTCCAGATTGCTTTCCATCTCCAGATTCAGGGTGCCGTATGGTGCCCATCGCTTTTGCCCAATATCAAGGTCTTTACGGTGGAAAGAATCATCCAGCATGTCCTGCCAAGCGTTGGAGATGAGGATTTCCTCTATTTGGGAGGCATTGTAGCCCATCGCATAGAGTGCGCCCACCACAGCTCCCATGCTGGTGCCGGTGATGAGGTCTGGCTGGATGCCGTTTGCCTCCAATACCTTCAGCACTCCCACATGGGCATAGGCGCGCGCTCCCCCTCCGCTAAACACATAGCCGATGGATGGATGCGCATTGAGCCCGCTGATGCCCAAAAGCAGGATCAGGAGAGTGGCTGCTTTGCCCCAAGCACCCTTGATCAGCCTAAAACTCCGTGCCTCCGCCATTTGTGCTATCTGCCGGTGCTTCTGGTGCTTTTCTTTCTACAGATTTGATCCTGAACACAATCTTGCCAAATATCGCATTAGCTTTGATGCTCACTCTTTCTCCCGGGGCGGATTCGTTTACTTCCTGCTGTGTATCGCTGATGCCGGAATTCGTTTGTTTGGGCGTAACCAATACGCCAAACACTGCAGCGGGTTTGAGATCTATCCTCACATCATGCGGCAAGGTCACAATGGCACTGCCAAAGACCACATTGATTTCGATGGGCTTGCTGTCAGGACGGATATGGCTCAGATCGATGTCTTGCTCTGAAAATACCGTGGTGTGCTCGATGGTGTCTCCAGCGCTGCTGGTGCGAATCCCGCTTTTGGTCTTGCAAGAGCCGCCCACCAGCAGCTTGATCCCAAACATGATGATGATAATGGCAAAAAAGATCTTTGCCAGAGGCAGAGAGACACCAAATCCTTTCAGTATCAAGGAGATGCCCCACAGTATCAGGAGCACGCCCCAAAAGAGATTACCAAAGAATATTCCCATCTTCATTTCCTCCTCCTTATTATTGTGATGGCTTATTAAAAATCATCTATTTGCAAGCCCTCGTCCCAAGCTTGATACAGCTCGGATGTGGGCAAATCGATCATACCGCTGATCTTGAGGCGTCCATTATCCGTCACCTCCCCCAGATGTGAGACGGGGATGGCATGCTGGGCGGCAAGGGCATAAACCTGCTCCTTGGCAGCTTCTGAAACGCTGATCACCACAGAGCCCAGCACCTCACCAAAGAGAGTGATGACAGGCTCCTGGATGGATGCCAGGTTGATGGTGGCTCCCAAGCTGCGATCTTCAAACAAACTCTCTGAAAGTGCCACGGCAAGCCCGCCGTCTGACACATCATGAGCACTCTTCAGCAGCTTCTTTTCGTGTAGTGCCATCAGCAGGTCTATCAAGCTCTTGATCTGTTTGAGGGGCAGAGAGGGAACCGCACCCGCCACGAGGTCATGCCTAAACTGCAGATATTGCGATGCACCCAGGCTTTGGGAGATGCCTCCCAGCAGGAGTATCTGGTCTGAAGGCTGTTTAAAGAATTGTGTTTGCGCCCGGCTGGCATCCTCCAAGATGCCCAACATCGCGATCACGGGCGTGGGATAGATGGCACCCTGGGGGCTTTCGTTGGAAAGGGACACATTGCCGCCAGTCACCGGTGTTTCCAGTGCCCGGCAGGTGTCTGCCATCCCCCGGATTGCTTCGCTGAAGCCCCAATACACTTCAGGCTTGTAGGGATTGCCAAAATTGAGGCAATTGCTGATTGCCACCGGCTTTCCGCCACTGCAAGCCACGTTGAGGGCGGATTCCGCCACTGCCGCAATGGTGCCCAGATAGGGGTCCAGATAGCAGTAGCGGCCATTGCAATCAGTAGAGAGAGCGATGGCTGTATCTGTGCCTTTGATCCTGATCACACCCGCATCGGAGCCTGGTTCCACGAGGGTGCTCACCTGCACCATGTGGTCATACTGGCGATACACTTTGCGCCGGGATGCCAGGTTGGGATGGGCAAGCATCGCCAATAGTTCCTGATTGAGGTCTCTGGCATATTGCAGCTGGGAAAGGTCTGTATTCTTGAGCCGCTGATAATACTCCGGCTCCTTGGTTTCACGGGTATAAACGGGTGCCTTGCCCCCCAAAACCAGATATTCCGGAGGGATCTCCGCCACGGTTTCTCCAGCATGCTTGATGCGCAGGAGCTTGTCATCCGTCACTTTGCCCACCGCTGCGGCTTCCAAGCCCCATTTATCAAAGACCGCCTTCACTTCATCATAATCTAGCGGCTTCACGATCACCAACATTCTTTCTTGGGATTCAGACAGCATTATCTCATAGGGTGTCATCCCCTTGTCTCTTTGGGGTATCAAGGCTGTATCCATCTCGATGCCAACTTCTCCCTTGCCAGCCATTTCGGAGCTGGAACAGGTGAGCCCGGCAGCGCCCATATCCTGGATTCCCACCACCAAGCCGGCGTGGATTATCTCCAGAGTGGCTTCCATCAATAGCTTTTCGTAATAGGGATCGCCCACCTGCACCGGTGTCCTCATCTGGGCGGATTCTTCTGAAATATCCATCGAGGCGAAGGTGGTGCCGTGTATGCCGTCACGTCCGGTCTTGGCTCCCACATACACCACCAGATTCCCCACGCCGCTGGCTGCAGAGCGGGCTATCTGGCCGTGTTCCACGATGCCCACTGCCATGGCATTCACCAAGGGATTGCCCTCGTAGGTATCTTCAAAGTATATCTCTCCACCCACGGTGGGAACGCCAAAGCCATTGCCATAATCCGCTATCCCATGCACCGCCTCGCGAAGCAGATAGCGCACTTGGTCTTTATCCGGATTGCCAAAACGCAGGGAATTGAGAGCAGCTATGGGGCGTGCTCCCATCGTAAAGATATCTCTTAATATCCCTCCCACACCTGTGGCTGCTCCGTGATAGGGCTCCACGGCGGAGGGGTGATTGTGGCTTTCTATCTTGAAACAGACGGCAAGCCCGTTGCCAATATCCACCACACCTGCGTTTTCCTCTCCGGCTTTTGCCAGAAGGTGGCTGCCTTCCTTGGGCAAGGTCTTCAGCAGCCGCACAGAGTTTTTATAGCTGGCGTGCTCAGACCACATCACACTAAAAATCCCCAATTCCACGATGGTGGGCTCTCTGCCCATGATTTCGAGGATGTATTCGTATTCTTCGGGCAAAAGCCCGTGTTCGGCTATCACTTCTGCACTGATATGAGGTTGGGACATCTATTGCTCCTGTCTATACAAATCAATTTGTTTATTTTCTATTTTATCTATCAATCCGGTAATGCGTTCTTCGATAATCGCAAACGTTTCCCGATAGTCGTCCAATCCGCTGCCATAGGGGTCTTCAATATCGCCTTCCCCGCCCATAATCTCGTTGAGGGTCAGCACCTTGTGTGCCATGGAAGGCTCTTGTTTGCGGATAAAATCACGATGCCTTTGTTCCATGGTGAGCAGCAACCATGAGTGTTTCACGATATCGGGAGTAATCTGCTTGGATACGTGGTCTTTGGCTTCCTCGATCCCCTTCTCCATCAATAGCTGCATGGAATTGAGCGAGATCATCCTGCCGCCCTCTATCAATCCACAGGAATCCCCCGCCATCCTCAAGCCCCGCTGTCTGGCATAGTAATTGAACAGCTTTTCTGCCATGGGGCTGCGACAGATATTGGCAGTGCACACAAAGGTAATCGTGGGCATGGCAAAGGAATTTTGGATGCCGTAAAAGGGGATGGAACCCTCGCGCAGACACTTCAGACTGGTAATCCCTTCCGTATTGCCTGGCTCGTTTGAGGATAAATACTCGATGATCGTGGAAGAGCGCGGGTCTTTGGTCAGATTCCGCGGGTGGGGATGGATTGCATAATCAAACCAGGAGGCATAAAAGCTCTTCAATTTATCCAGATCATTCTCTGCCGGCAGGGATGCCCTGTTGATACTGGTAC
>JAAYJN010000022.1 GCA_012522935.1 Candidatus Cloacimonadota bacterium
AGCCATCTGGAATTTCACCCCGCAAAAGATTATCGTCCCTCCCGATATCATCGTAGAATACGTGGATATGTTTGCCTCTTTGGCTGTCCTCAGCCGCCGCCTGGCAGAAAGGGACTGATTGATGAAAATACTACTGGTTTCCCCCAGAGCCATCACTGGAGGTCTGGAGGGAATGCGCAAAGGGCACCAGATATACCAGGGATTGCTCTTTGTGGCTGCCTCCGCCCGTGATGCAGGGCATCAGCCCGTGGTGGTGATAGCCAATCAACACAATATCCATCGCTATATCCGCCGCTATCAGCCTGATGTAATCGGCTTTTCCTGCGTTACCGCCACCTACCCTCTGGTGAGCGATATGATCAAAATCATCAAGGTGGAATACCCTGATATCCCCACCGTCATCGGCGGCCACCACGTCACCTTTATGTATCGGGAAACCATCCTGGATTGCGGCGTGGATTATGTATGCCGCGGAGAGGGTGAAGAGGTGTTTCCTGCCCTCCTGGATGCCCTCAAAGCCGGCAACCGCCATCCCCGGATACCGGGAATGGTGTTCCTCAAGGACGGCGTGTTTCACAACGAAGAAATAATAGCCCTCATCGATGATATCAACACGCTGCCTCGCATCACCATGGATTTGGTGGCTCCGGAATTTAACTTTAGCCCCAAGATAGTCTCCAGCCGCGGCTGCCCCTTCAAATGCTCCTATTGCTCCATCTCCGCCTTTTATGGAGGGCGCTACCGCCAACGCCGCGTGGAAGACGTGATCCAGGATATTGAGGATTATATCTCCTGGGGCTATGACCACTTTTGGTTTCATGACGACAACCTCACCGTGGATGGCAAATGGGTGAACGACTTTTGCCAGATGATAGAGGATAAAAACCTCAAATTCACCTGGAACAGCATGAGCCGCGTGGACCTCATCTGCAGAGATCCCAAGCTGATAGAGCGCATGGCACGCTGTGGCTGTCGCATGCTCTCCATCGGCATCGAAAGCGGAGTGCCCGAGGTGCTGAAAAGCATCAACAAAAAGATCAGCATCCCCCAGATCAAGCAAGCGGTGAAGATCATGGAATCCGTGGGCATCAGCTACGATTGGTTTATGCTCTTGGGCAGTGGTGATGAATATGACACCCCGGAGATTATGGAGCGTAACATCCGGTTCTTTTCCAAATTGCCGGGCATGATCCTCATCTCTGTGCTCACCCCCTTCCCGGGAACAGAGGTATTCAACCGCCTCCAGGCGGAAGACCGCATCCGCCATTATAACTGGGAAGATTATGACATCACCCACTGCGTTTACAACCCCCTGGGCATGAGCTGGCAGCAGATGGAAAAGTACCTCCCCATTGCCTACAAAAAGGTATATCTGGCAAAAGGCTGGAAGCTGATCCCCCTCTTTATCCACGGCGTGCGCACCAAAGCCATTCGCCTGGATATGTTCACCAGTGGCTTAAAGTCTTTGTTCAAAACCTTTGTTCTGAAGACAAACTTTTATGATTCCATCCAGAAACAGCGCTGATCATCTTCAATAAAGGATGGTTTTAGGATCAATTCTTGCACGCATAAACTCATATAACCGGATGAAAGCAAAATATTATTAAACAAAGGAGAGTCCCATGAAAAAGATATTGTTCTTTTTGGCAGCCGTGCTGCTGGTCTGCAGTGTTCTGCAGGCGGATATTATGGCCCCCGGAGTTATCAAGCCCACCCGGGAAATCCAGCAAGCGGGCAGAGCCATC
>JAAYJN010000023.1 GCA_012522935.1 Candidatus Cloacimonadota bacterium
CCTCGCTGGCTCAGGCTGGCTATTATAGTCAAAGCGCCCCTTTGGCAAATTACTATGTTTATGGCGGCAGCTTCTATCAGTATTTGGCTGATACATACGGACAGGAAAAGTTTTCCATCCTCTTCAATCACACCGGTTCCAACCTCTTTTCTTATCTGAACCCCATCTATTCCGGGCTTTCCTTGGATCAGGCATACAAGGATACTTATGGCAAAACTCTACAGGAATTATGGGCTGAATGGCACCGTCATGAATATACAAAAGATACCAAATTCCCCAAGCAAGCTGTTACCAACCACGGCTGGGAAATCTCCAATCTCAAATACTATCGGGGAGATTTGTACTACAGCGCCTATCATCGGGATAAAACCGGACCCCTCAGCAGTTTTGGCTCTCATCGCATCGTGCGCCTTCATGATCCACAAAGATTTGAAATGGAAGAAACAATACTCACCCAAGCCACAGAATTCCCCGCCGGATTCCAGATTGCAGGCAATACCCTATACTATTCCCGTCAGGAGATGGTAAAAGGCTTTGATAACAATGAATATGATGGTTTTGGCGTAATTTGTGAAATATGGCAAAAACCCCTGATGGGTGGCGGCTCCAAAAAGCTCCTCAAGGGTCCCATCCGTGCCTTCACTGTTTTACCGTATGGCACCATCATCACTGCTGAAGATGATGCGACCCACCAAAATAACAACATCTACCGCTTTGATCCCAGGGCTGGCAACAAAGAGCTGATTGCCACGCTAAACTATCTGATTGGAAGCATTCACCACGAAGATGAGAAGCTATTTGTTACCGCCCGCACCTTTTATCGCAACAACAGTATCTTTGAATTGGACTTGGACAGGAAAACCTTAAAACCCATTATCGATACCCCATACGGAGAAAGTATCGTTTTGGTGAAAGATGGCAGGATTTACTACGAAGCCGTATATGGTGGTAACAACGGCATGTATATCTTTGATACATACACCGGCGAAACCCTGAAGTTAGGTGATTTCACCGAGCTCAGATGGGCTGTACCCACCCAGGATGGCAACCACTTCTTTGTCTCCATGAATTCCCGAGGACAGGATATCTATGGCGATCACCTGCAGGAATCCAGGTTTGTATTGCCCTCTGAACGTGTGGAACCGCCTTATTCCCGCCTGGAAGCCCCTGCTGATAACATGGTGCTGGAGCAATATCCCATCCGTAGAGGCGGATATATGGCGAATATCGCACATGCGCTCTGGCCGCGTCTTTACCGGATTCCTTATATTTATGCCGCACAAGACACCCTGCAATTAGGCTTTCAGCTGGCAGGTGGAGACATCCTGGGAGATATTCCCCTCTGGCTTGCCAGCATGATATATGATATTAATGAAAAAGACCTGATTTTTGAAGGTCAGGTTTCCAACAACTTCTTCCGCCCAATAAAACAAACCCTCAGCTATTCCTCCATTAATGGTCATACCTTTGGAGCAGAGCAACAAATCCAACTTCTTAACAAGCTGAATTATGGCATCAGCGGACTTGCCCTCGGCTTTGGTCTTGTCACCTCTCAAGGGATGGATCGCAAGCTCTGGTATCCCTATCTCAGCAATTCTTTCCGCTGGAATGGAGGGACCTTAAGTGGCATTCATGCTCTGATGTATGAAACCACGGATTTCTGGGCATCCGATAGAGACCGCCTGGGCTGGCAAAGCACGGGAAATCTCAAGCAAAAGCTGGGCAGGAAAATGGAATTTCGTTCCAATATCCAATTTGCCTGGGATCCCAGCGCCGGATCAGATGAGGTATTTAGCTCCATTCGGGGTTATAGTAATGACGACGAATGGCAACACAACAAAGGCGTGAGCCTGCAAAATACCATCTACACCCCGCTGATTAGAATACGGGATGGTATATGGACGCCCAACCTATATCTGGAGGATATCATTGTGGGAGCATTCTTTGACGTTGCAATTCCCGGGCAGAAGGATCATTCGGATATGCGCTGGTCTGCCGGAGCTGAATAGATCGCAGAGCTATACGCCGCTTATTCATACAATCTGTCTTTGGGATTGCGCGTGAGCTATAATAAAAACAAGGATATCGTTCCCACCCTTCTCATCGGTACGGATTTCTAAGTTTTGAGAGACATTATGATTGCAAGGTATAATATATTTAGGAATATTGCCTTAATTATATAATAGTTTGAAGTCAGCAAAACGCCCGCCTAAAGTACGGGTCAGGGCTTTCCCACTCCTTGCCTATTAACCACCCTTGTACCACCCTTGTCTCTCCCTTGTCTCGACAAGGGAGAGACAAGGGTGGCTAATGGGGAACTTACGTGAAAGCCCCAAAAAAGGGGTCATTAAAATAACAACCCCTTATTATAATTTGGTCATCCGCCAATCATGAGACAGTGGCGGTTGACAGTTGATGCTATATCACCATATCGTACATACCC
>JAAYJN010000005.1 GCA_012522935.1 Candidatus Cloacimonadota bacterium
CAGAATATGGATATGCCTGCGGGTTACTTTAATAGGGGCTCTCAGGAGTATGCCGTGAGGCTGAAAGGCGAATTTGACAGTGTGGAGGAAATCAGCGAAGCGCGCATTCCCGGCGGAATGGGGATGAAGAGATTGGGCGATATAGCCCGCATCGTGGATACCAGCGAGGAAGTGCGCACCCGTGCCATCTATTACAACGTTCCCGATCAATCGTTGCAGGAAAACATAGTGAGGATGTCTCTCTTGCGCAGCCCCGGTGGCAATGTGGTGAATATCTCCAAGGAAATCCGCAAGCAGCTGCCCGTCATTGAGGCAGATTTGCCTGAGGGCACCACTTTGCAGGTGGTGCGTGAGGAAGCAGATATGACCCAGGCGGCTGTGGATGATACGCTCAATAATATCTGGCTGGGAGTGCTCTTGACAGGATTGATCCTCTTCCTCTTTTTGCACGACCTGCGTTCCACCCTTATCGTGGCGCTCTCCATGCCGATCTCCATTATTTCCACTTTCGTATTTATTCAGATCTTGGGCTTTTCGCTGAATATCTTGACCCTGATGGGGCTATCCACTGCGGTGGGAATCTTAGTGACAAACTCTGTGGTGGTGATTGAGAATATATTCCGCCACAAAGACTTGGGTAAAAACAGGCGGGAAGCGGCAGATAAGGGAACATCCGAGATTGCCGTGGCGGTGGTAGCCTCCACGCTCACCAATATCGTGGTGTTTTTGCCCATCGCCTCGATGACCTCGATGGTGGGGCAATTCTTTAAGGAATTTGCCCTCACGGTTACCTTTGCCACGCTGATCTCACTGGCTGCGTCCTTTACCATCACCCCCATGCTGGCATCACGTATCATCCCGGAAGGCAAGCATCAAAACAAGTTTGGCTTGAAGTTTGATGCTCTGTTTGATAAGTTTGCCCGGCTGTATAAACGCTTTTTGGGTGCTGTGCTCAAATCCAAGAAACGCAGCTTTGGCATCATGGTGATTGCCATTTTGGTATTGGTGGGCAGCTTTGCCCTCTTCCCTTTTGTGGGCATCGAGATGTTTCCCAATGTGGATATGGGCAACCTCAATATTTCCGTGGAGCTTCCCCAGGGGTATAACCTGGAGGAAACCGGCAAAATCCTTACGGAGATCAACAACCGGGTGGGTAAACATAAAGAAATAGAGCATATCATCATCAACTTGGGCACCCAGGGCATGCTGGATACCGGGGTGAATCTGGCATCGGCAGACCTCAAGCTGGTGGATAGCAAATTGCGTAAACGCAGCTCTGCCCAGATGATGGCCATCCTCAATAAAGAGCTGGCAGACATCCCCAATGCCACCATCAAGGTGAGCGCTCCCATGGGAATAGGCGGCAAAGGAGCGCCCATCGAATTCTATCTGCAGGGGCAGGATAACCAGAGGCTGGAAGTGATCAAACAGCAGCTATTGGATTCCTTGCAAGATGTGCCCGGCTTGGTAAACCTCGATACCAGCACCAGGGTGGGACGCCCGGAGCTTACCATTACGCCCAAGCGAGACCAGATGGCGCTCACAGGAGTGATGGTGTATGACTTGGCGATGGCTCTGCGCGCCAGCGTGGAAGGCTTTGTATCCACCTATTACAGCGAAGATGGCAACCGCTATGATATCAAAATCAGCCTGGAAGATGAATTGATTGATTCCCCTGACAAGCTGATGAATCTCACCATCACAGCTAATGGTGCAAACTATCTGCTGTCCCAATTGGCGGACGTCACCTTCGAGATGGGTTCCAACCGCATCACCCACCGTGATCGCGCCCGTACGGTTGTCTTCACAGCAGATCATGAGGCGGATTTGAAGTTAGGTAAGGTGGTTTCTGCACTGCGTGCAAAGCTGGATAGCACCAACCTTCCCCAAGGCTACAAGATAGTATGGGGTGGCGATGCCCAGATGATGACGGATACGCTAAATGATATGATTAGAACATTTATGTTGGCAGTGCTGCTCACATACATGCTGTTGGCTGCCATCCTGGAAAGCTTTGCCCAGCCGCTGCTTATCATGGCAACGGTGCCCCTGGCTTTGATTGGCGTGATCCTCTCTCTGCTTCTCACGGGACAGGCTCTCAATATCTTCTCCATGATGGCAAGCATCATGTTGGTGGGAATCGTGGTCAATAACGCCATCCTCATTCTGGATTATGCCAATATGCGGCGCAAGGAAGGCCTCAGTGCACACGATGCCCTCTTGGAAGCGGGAGAGCTGAAGCTAAAACCCATCATCATGTCCACCCTCGCCATCGTAATCGGCATGTTGCCAATGGCTTTGGGTATTGGCAGCAGCCTGCGGGAATTCCGTCAATCCATGGGCGTGGTATCCATTGGCGGGCTTTTGGTGTCGTCATTTTTGACGTTAATCATTATTCCTGCATTTTATTACTTGACTACAAAGCAATCTCAGAATAGATTGTCTAAAGACTAAAATATGTGGAGGAACTAATGAAAAAGTTCATGAAACCAGTATTGATGGTGGTCCTTTCCGCCTTCCTTTTGGTGAGTATGTTTAGCTGTTATGGCAATTTTGCCCTCACCAGAATGGTTTACGAGTGGAACGGTCAAGTCACCGGCAATAAGTTTATCAACAGCATTGTATTCTGGGTGCTTAATTGGATTCCAGTATACTCAATAGCTGCAGGTGTGGACGTGATTATCCTGAATACCATCGAGTTTTGGACAGGCAGCAACCCGGTTGCCATGGCTGACGGTGAGGAAAGCATCCAATACACAGAGCTGGACGGAACCAAGTATGAGCTGAAGATGACCAATGATGCCATCAGCATTACGGGCATTGAAGGCGAGAACCTCGGTGCCTTGGTAGATCTGCGCTTTGATGCCGATAGCAATAGCTGGTATCTGATGCAGGATGGAGCTTCCACCAAGATCGCCACCATGAATGGCGACACGATGGATTTGATCTATCCCAGCGGCAACGTGCTCACAGTAAGCTATTAATCTATTAGATTAGTTTAGGGGCAGGGCGAGGTACTATCTCCCTGCCCTATTATATAAGAATAAATACCAAGAGGTAAGTATCATGATAGACAGAGAACATCTGGAAACCGTACTGGACAAGATCCGCCCCGCCATCCAATCTGATGGTGGAGACGTGGAGCTGGTCAATATCCGCGAGGATAACGTGGTGGAAGTACGCCTCACCGGCGCCTGCAAGGGCTGCCCGATGGCCACCCTCACCCTCAAAGCGGGCATTGAAAGAATTGTAAAAGAAGAAATCCCTGAAGTTAAAGAAGTAATCTCAGTGAAATAATGGACACTCCCGTCCGCAATACCGTAAGCAGCGGCTGGACACGAACCTCACGGTTTGTGCTACTGATACTGTTTACGGTATTTTTTTACCCGCTGGTGGCGGCAGAGGTGGATTGGGGGGTGGGAATCGGGCTGGTGCATTCCACTTACCGCACCCGTGGAGAGATGCCGGATTTTGCCCATAAAATCAAGCATTTTCGGGATTTCCCCACCGTCTCCCTGGAGGCAAGCATCCCCATCTCACAATATTTTAAGTTGCACGCCCGCTTGTATCCCCATAGCCGCAACTTTACCCTCTGGAATAGAATGGATACTGATGTGGTGCAGCTGATAGAGTATTACCTGGATCTGCCCCTCAGCGTGCGCGGATACCTCAGAGGCTTGGAGGTGGGTGCAGGGCTGGGGCTGGGCTTCAAATTCACCGATGTCGGGATAGAGGAATTCTATGACACAGACTTCTTCGCAGGAACAGAATTGCCATTTCTGATGCCCTCTTTCAATCTCTCCATGCGGATGCCGCTGGATAAGAAGGGAGCCAATGGCCTCAGCCTGGAGTATCATCAGGACCTGGGTCCCTTCAGTGATGCCTGGGATTATAAGGTGTATCACAGGCGTGTGGTGGCAGAGCTTTCCCATCGCTTTATGGGGATGGACCCGCGCAGTGACCTGATAGATGATCTAAACCTCAATCAAGGATCCAAAAAGGTAAACCTTGCCTTGGGCGTAGGTTTCCAGGTAAACAGAGTATATCCCGACCAGCAGATGTTAGTGGAATTTGATGATTATGAAGCCCCCCGCCTGATGTGGCTGCCCGCCATTGATATGGATATAGGCATCCATCCCAATATCCAGCTGCACACGGGTGTATCCCTCAATAGACGAAAGTTTTCCCTCCGAGAGCGGGGCTATTGGCAAAAGAGCTACAAATGCAGCGCCAGCTATGTGGATCTGCCCCTTATGTTAAAGAGCAGGATTGCCGGCATGGAATTGGGCGTAGGGGCGAACCTCTCCATCCTCACCTCTGCCAAATACACCCTGGCTCCAACCTTGAGCCCACAGTATGAACCCCACAAAGCCGCTGCCATCATCCCCGCAGCAGGCGCCGGTATCAAGTTTAACCTCAAGGGCAAGCACTCCCTCAACTTCCTTTACAGCCACGATCTGATACCCTTTTCCACAAACTATGGCATTGATAAAGACCAGGAACAGCTAAAGATCTATTGGGCATACAGCATCATGAACTCTCATAAACTGCAGGATATCCTGCCCGTAGCCAGCATCAAGCTAAATGATCATCACAGATATTTGTCAGTGGGCGCACAGGCTGTTTTCGTTAAAAAAGATACCTATTACAGACCCATGCTTGCCTATGAATCCACCTGGCAATACCCAAATGGTTGCAACTTGGGCTGGAGGTTTACGGGATCAACGGGCTCCGATACTTATACAAACAGCTTTTATCTCTATGTTGATGGCACTATCCAGCCCCGCATTGGCTATCGCTATGCATTCATTGAGCCTTGGGTTGCCGCAGGAGGGGGTGCGATGGCGGGTATTGTTGGTGCCGTTGGGGGTTACTTTTTCGTTATGCTGCCATTTGTGATGCCCAAGGTGAGTGCGGAATTAGGGCTGCGCTTCCACCTCACAAAGCGTTTGAATATGGATGCCAGCTGGCAGGTTTCTCGGATTCCAAAGCTATTTTTACCCCTGAATACATACGAAAGTGTCACAACAAGCGTAAGGGGCCCGTCTTTGACATTGGGCTACAGTTTTTAATCCCGCTAAAAGAGTAGCTGTCTTATATCCTCTGGGCTTTTAGCCGGGCGTTTCGCCGACTTCAGTCGGTCTTTGAAGCACAAGGATGAAAGTGTGTAACAATATGATAATATTGGTCTTGCGCAAGAATAAGTCCACCGGTTTTAACCGGGTTATAAAAACCTGTAAGATAGGGGACAGGTATTTGTTTTAAGGAAAGCAAGGTGATAGTGTTGAGAAATATTGTGACCGTAAACCATGAAAAACATGAAATTGTTGTTATAATTAATAAACCAACTGAAGTCGGATAAACGCCCAGCTAAAGCCAGGGGATACAAGGACTTGTCACTTCTTGCCCTTTAACCACCCTTGTCTCACCCTTGTCTCACCCTTGTCGAGACAAGGGTGAGACAAGGGTGGTTAACAGGGAAGAGGTGGATAAAAGGGTCACCAGCCGATGGATTAGGGGTTATTAACAATTAAGATTATTAGAAGTCTTTCAGGTAGGTTTTATCCAATATCTGGATTAAAGAGCGATACTTTTCGCGCAATTCCTCGATATGCTTTTGCAGAAAGAATTCACGCTCCAAGGCAATCAGCCTTGCCTTCAGCTTGTCTTTGATCTCTTCAAAGGTGATTGGTTCCGGCTCTTTGCGGTCTGTGAGCATCAGAATGTGATAGCCGTGATGGGAGGGGAAGACAGGGCTGATATCACCCACTTGCATGCTAAAAGCCATGTCTTCGATGGCAGGGGTGATCTCTCCACGTCTGAAATACCCCAAATCCCCACATTGGTTGCAGGTGGGGCAATCTGAGCATTGGGCACACGCCTGTTCAAAATCCTCTGCACTCTTGATCTTGGCACGAATGGAATCCGCCCTGTCTTTGGCATGGGGGGTGTTTTTGCCCACCAACACGTGGGAGGCACGCACGGTCTCCACGGAGGTGAATACCTCCTTATGCTCTTCATAGAAGGCGTGCAATTGCTGGTCGTCTATCTCAATGCTATCTTTCCACAGATGTGTCAGATATTTGCCCACCACGATCTTACGCGTGATTTTAAGTTCCAGATTGCGGGCTTCTTCAAGGCTGAGAGGCTGATCTTGGCTTTCAAAATCGGCAAGGCATTGCAAAAAGTGTTCATCAAACTCCTCCTCGCTGGCCTCAATGCCCAAAGAACATGCCTCTTGATACAATAAAAAACTATCTATCAGTCTATTAAGACTATCTATCTTGGCTTCGATCAGGTGCTCTTTGCAGATATTCAGCTGAACAGCGTCGATGGCTATATCGGCTTCTGATATTTCATATTCCGCAATCTTGGCTATTATCGTCATTTCTGTATTCCTTTTTCCTTTCAGCAGAGGCAAATTCCTCGCTGATACGGGTATATAATACAGATAAATTAAACGTAAAGCCAGTGAATGTCAAATCAAAATCCACCTTGCGGTACCAAGTCACCTGTCTCTTGGCATAGTTGCGACTGCCCTGAGCCGCCATGGCAACGGCATCTTCCAGGCTTTGCCTTCCCTCCAGATAGCCCCTGTACTCTTTGTAACCAAGGCTGTTCAAACCGGGATCATCCCAAGTATAAGAGCTTGCCAACAGCCCCTGTATTTCCTCCAACAGCCCTGACTCCACCATTTTGTCCATCCGCAGGTTGATGCGCTGATACAGCTCTGCACGTGGGGGATTGAGCAAGATGCGGAAAGGCTTGTAAAGCTGCTGTGGAGCTTGCCGGTGCCAGTGTTCGCTCAGGGGGATGCCCGTAGCCTGATACACCTCCAGCCCGCGGATGATGCGCTGGGTGTCCATATTGCTGATGCCTCCTGCAAATTCCGCATCCACAGCTTGCAGTTCCTGATACATTCTATCCAGTTCCGCTTGCCTGGCTTCAGCATCCTCTGCGGAAGGCAGACGCTCTCGCAATGCATCTTTAATCTCTGCAGGGATGGGAGGCAATTCACATATCCCTTCCAATAAAGTCTTGATATACATGCCCGTTCCGCCACACAATACCGGAATCAACCCTCTGGCATGATAATCCTCTATCACCTTTCCGGCATCTCTGGCAAAACTGCCTGCATCGTAGCTGCAATCGGGATTCACGATATCAATGAGGTGATGGGGGATACGTGCCTGCTCCTCTGCCGTGGCCTTGGCGGTGCCGATATCCATGCCCCGGTATATCTGCCGTGAATCAGCGGAGATGATGCCAGAGCCCAGATGCTGTGCCAGCTCCAATGCCAGGGCGCTTTTTCCTGATGCTGTGGGACCCTCCACGATCACGATGGGAATCATAGGATGCGCTTGAATTTCTTATCAAAATCCTGCATGCTCATCTTGATGATGAGAGGACGCCCATGCGGACAAAAATATGGCGTCTGGCAGGCAAAGAGATCATTGATCAGATTCACCATTTCCCTGCGGGTGAGGGGCTTGCCGGCTTTCACTGCCGCTTTGCAGGCTATGGATTTGGCAAGGCTAATCCTAAAATCCGGGTTTTCCTCTATCTCGGATTCCAGATGCTGGAGGATTTCCAAAAACACCTTGCCGCCCTGCCAATCGCTCAGCTCTGCGGGGATTTCCTCTATCACCAGGGAGGAGCCGGAAAATTTCTTTACCACAAACCCTGTCTTTTCCAGCATCTCCATATTCTCTTCAATCAGCCGTTTTACCTCAGCGGTGATGTAAGAAGGGATATCCACCACCAACGGTACGATCAGCTTTTGCCGCGTGGGCGGTGCGCCGTGTATTCTCTGCAAGAGGCGCTCATAAATGATGCGTTCATGCGCCGCATGCTGATCTATAATCACCAGTCCATCTTCCACTTGCACAAATACATAGGTATTGTGAAGCTGCCAGGGGTTGATATAATCTTCCTCGCTTTTTAAGAGCACGCTAATGCCCGGCTCCCGGGTTTCTGTTGCGGGAATGGGGGCGGCGTCTGCTTCCGGCTGGGATGGCTCTTCTTCAGAGGCTGCCTTTTGTGGAGGGGGTTTAAAGAGATCATCCTGCCACAATTGTTCAAATTCTTTCTTATATTCCGAATAGCGCGGCACCTCCACCCGGCTTTTATAGATGCTCTGCTCCAGGGCGCTGGCTTCAGACACTGCCGCTGCCTGGTGGAATTTCTCCCTTGCCGAGGCAAAGATGCCATCCTCATATCGCGTGAGGGCATCCGTGAGGGTGGAATGCACCAGCCCATGCAGCCTCTGCTGTTCCCTAAAGCGCACCTCCAGCTTGGCGGGATGCACGTTCATATCAATCTGTTCCGGAGGCACGGTGATGAAAAGCAGATAGGGCGGAGTGCTGCCCTTTGCCCAGGCTCTGGTTTTTAGGATGAAGGGCTCGTAGGCGCTGCGGATGGCATGGCGCAGGGTTTTGTCGCTGATATATTTGCCATTCACAAAGGTATATTGGATGTCTATCAGCCTGTCTCTGCGCTCTTTAAGCCCAAAGATATAGCCGCTCACCTCATAGCCGCTCACGCTGTTGGACACGGTGATGAGATCATCGTCTTCCAAAAATGCGCTGCCAAAAACCTCTGCCATCCTCGTCTCCAACTGCTCTGTAGCGATATAGGTGTGCAGGGTGCGCCCCTCGGAGATGAGCTTGAAGCTGATCTGGGGCCACAGGATTGCCTGATAGTGAAAGTATTTGAGGATATGCCTTAGTTCCGTCTGCGCACTGCGCAAAAACTTCCTGCGCGCCGGCAATGCCTTAAACAGCCCCTTCACGGTGATATTGGTGCCCACATTGGAGGCGGTGCGGTCTATATTGCGCAGCCTCCCGTGGGAGAATTCCACCCGCGTGGCGGTCTCTTCCTCAGCCTGCCTGGTGATAAAGCTCATATTGCTCACCGAGGCGATGCTGGGCAATGCCTCTCCCCGAAATCCCAGGGAATCGATGTGGATGATATCTTCCACATTCCTGATCTTGCTGGTGGCATGGCGCTCAAACGCCAGCAGGGCATCATCATAGCTCAGGCCATGCCCGTCGTCTGATACCTGAATCAAATCCCTGCCGCCTGCTTCCAGCGCGATGGTGATGGTCTTGGCACCGGCATCAATGGAGTTTTCCACCAGTTCTTTCACCACCGAGGCGGGGCGTTCTATCACCTCTCCGGCGGCTATTTTGTTGCGTACGTCCTCAGATAAAACCTTGATAATACTCATTTTAATACCTGAATACAGATCCGTTTGTGAATTCCCTGATGATCGAATTATGCGGCACCAAGGCATCTGGGATATCCCTCACGTGGGAAAGCATGCCCAAAAGCCGCATGGATTCCATATAGGCGCTGCTGTTTTTGGATACGTTTTGCAGCAGCTTCCATGCGTGTTTGCGCAGGATGCCCAGCTCGTAGGTGAGGCTGCTGTTGAACATATAATCAGCGTTTTCTTGGAAGGGGAAGATGTTCTTTTCTTCGCCTTCACGAACGTCCACCCAGCGGGTGAGGGTCTCTCGGGCAGAGTAACCCCGGTATTGGTGGTCTCTCACCATTCTGCGCAACAGCCTGCAATCTGTGGTGGGAATGCGGTTGTGGTTGTCTATATTGAGCTGGTTGAGGGCGCTCACATAGATTTTTACCTTGTTCTTGGCGGGCACGGAGGCGGTCAAAAGATCATTCAGCCCGTGAATTCCCTCCATCACCAATACATCGTCTTCGCCCAATTTCACATAGTTGTGGCTGCGGCGGCGCACTCCGCGGATAAAGTCATACATCGGCAGCTCCACTTCGTTGCCAGCCAAGATATCCGTCAATTGCTGGTTCAAAAAGTCCAGATCCATGGCATAGATGGATTCAAAGTCAAAATCGCCGTTATCCTTGCGTGCCGTGTGTTCCCTATCCAAAAAGTAATCGTCCATACCCAGCACGATGGGTCTTTTGCGGGATGCCTGCAGCTGCACGGAAAGCCTCTTGGCAAAGGTGGTCTTACCGCTGGAGGAGGGCCCTGCAATCAAGATCAGTTTTACGTCCTTTTTGGAGGCGATATCGCTGGCAATCTCGGCTATCTTCTTTTCATGCAAAGCCTCTTCCACCAAGATGAATTGGGAAATATCATAATCTATCACCAGGCGGTTGATATCCATAATGGTATGCACTTTCAGGATATTGAGCCATTTATCGTGCTCTTGGTGCAGGGCAAATATCTTTTTGGGCAGCTCAAAGGGTTTGGGGATGCTAAAATCCTTGCCGCTGGGGAATCTGAGGATAAAGCCCGGCTCTTGATACACCACGTCAAAATCCTGGATCATCCCCGTTTTATCTGCCAGAGGCCGGATATAAAAGTCGTAATAATGCCCACAGCGATACACCTGCACGCTATCACGGTAGGTAAAGCTGAGGTTCTTATGCAAGTCTTTGCGCCCCAGATTGATAAAGATATCCAAGGCTTCTTGCAGCTTCACCTCTTCCTTATTGATGGGCAGATTGCTATTTACAATCTCACGCATCTCTTCCTTTACCCGCTGGCAATCCTCTGCCGTGAAGATATCCGTGCCAAAAACCTCACAAAATACACCATCTCCCACGCTGTGCTCCACCACCAGGGAGTGTTTTTCTCCCAAGAGGCTATACAGCGCCTTGCCCAAGATAAAGATGGCGCTATCCTGATAGATGCGGTATCCTTCCGGGTGGCGGGCGGTGATGCAATTCACCATGGTGTTTTGCTGGAGGAGATATTCATCATTGACATATTGCGTATGATTTATTTTGTAGCTCAAAACGAGGCATGGATCTATATCCGTCTCACGGATAACATCAGCCAGCGGCTTGGGGTCTTCGATCTCTATGTTGCTGTGGCGGACGCCATTAAGTCTGATATCTATAATCATTTTCTATTCCTGCTTTTCTTTTTTTCAAGGAAAGCCATTTTTTTGAAACTGCATAAAAAGTCAAGTGATAAGGAGAACCGATGCTAAAACTGAAAACCAAGCATATCAGCAGGGAGCTCTACCGCTACCTGGGAATTATATTCGGATCGTTATTCTTTGCCATGGGCTATTCATGGTTTTTGTTGCCCTACAATATCGCCCCCGGCGGAGTGGGTGGCATATCCCAGATTTTATCACGTTATACGGGCATTCCCAATGGCATCGGCATGATCCTTATCAACGTGCCCCTCTTCATCATCGGCTTCATCTTTGTAGGCAAATCCTTTGGTACCAAATCCATCTATGGAATGCTGGTGGCATCGCTGATGACAGACCTCTTTAACCTCAAGTTTCTGCACAATCTGGGCATTATCAAAAACTTGGCAGAATATACCCACCAGGTAAATGGGCACACGATTTATGCGTTTTTACCCCCCGAAGACATGCTGCTCACGGCAGTTGCCGGCTCGGTACTCTTGGGGCTGGGATTGGGACTGATATTTAGATTCCGGGGCTCCACCGGTGGCACGGATATCCCTGTGGCATTGGTGAAACAGCGTTCCGGGCTCTCCATCGGCAGCGCATACTACGTGGTGGAAACAGGCATCATTCTGGCAGTTGCCATCTTCCTCAAAGATCCCAAAATCCTCATCTGGGGATATATCAACCTCTTTATCACCACCAAAATCACAGACCTCGCCTCTGAAGGACTGCCCTACAACAAGGGCGTGTATATCGTCTCCAAAGAAAACGATGAGATCAAGGAGCAAATCTACAGGCAACTCAATCGCGGTGTCACCTTCTTTAAGGCAAGGGGCGGATATGCCGAAAAGGAAACAGACGTTCTCTTTTGCGTGCTCAACCGCAGCCAGGTGCCCCAGCTTACAGATATCGTGAAAGATACAGATTCCCAGGCTTTTATGATCGTCACAGACGTTTATGACGTATTGGGATATGGTTTCAAATCCAGAAAGATAGACCTGAGCGATAAGAAGAAATAAGCGGCGGAACGACGCTTTTTTACTAACCACGAATTACACGAATGGACACGAATTTGTGGCACGCTACCGCTCGCGATTATTTAACCACGAAAGGCATAGATAAACAAGAAATATAGCGGCAGAAAGCCGCTTCCCTGCCCCTGGCCTCTGGCCTCTGGTCTCTGGTCTCTGGTCTCTGCTGGTACAGCAAGCCCTCCTCAGCATCCTTAGCCAAGCATAATTTGCCACTTATCAATAATATTACTTGCCATATAGTTGTTCCTTCATATATTATGGGTAACATTAAGATAACCAAGGAGGATGCCATGAGAAAACTTATGGTAATTTTACTAATCGCGGTTCTCGGCCTGTTCGGGACCAACATGTTGAACGCAGAGGTATCTCCCTTCTCAAGGGAATACGATGCCTGGAAACAGAAACAAATCATTACTCCAGAGAATGAGATGAAACCCACCCAACCATCTCACCCATTTTCCAGTGTTAAAAACGACGCCAGAGACGAGTGTGAACTTCTGGTGCCTTGGGACGACACCTTCACGCTGGCTATGAATCCCAACGATGATGGCTACACCGGCCTGATCACTCTGCCCTTCACTTTCAGCCTGTATGGAACTGAATACACAAGTTGCTATGTGAATAACAACGGCAATGTCACCTTCGATTCTGGCCTTAGCAGTTACAGCCCCTGGGGATTCCCAATCTCCGGATATCCAATGCTGGCACCTTTCTTTGGAGACGTGGATACCCGCGGGACCGGCACTGTCTGGTACAAGATCGAATCCAACCGTATGATCGTGATCTGGGACCATGTGGGATATTACGGTAGCCACACAGACAAACTAAATACCTTCGAGCTGATCTTCAGCGATGGCACCGATCCTCAGATTGGACTGGGCAACAATGTTGCCTTCAGTTATGGCGATATGTCTTGGACCACCGGTGATGCCTCCGGTGGAAATAACGGATTTGGCGGTTATGCAGCCACAGTAGGCATCAACAAAGGTGATAACGTGGAATATGCACAGATCGGCAGATTTGATCACGCCGGTACAGATTATGACGGCCCCTTCCTCAATAACGACGGTGTGGACTGGCTGGATTGCCAGCTCTTCGTCTTCAACACCGGCGGCGAAGCAACCAACGTGGCGCCGGTCTTTGTTACCACTCCACCTTCACCTGTGGAACTGACTGTGGGAGAAAGCTGGAGCTTTGACGTAACCGTGATCGCACCCGAACCCAACCAGCTTGTGGATGCGGTTGTGGACCACGATATCTCCATCAATTACGTGATCATTCCCGCAAACACCCTCACCTTCACTCTTAGTTACACTGCCACAGCCGCAGACATTGGAACCCACCTGGTCACCATTACTGCCACAGATGATGGCACGCCTCCCCTCTCAGCCTCATACGAGTTTGAGATCATCGTCAAAGACGTCTCCACCACACCTGTGGAATTGAGTGGCTTTACCGCCACCATGTCTGCCACAAACGACGTGCAGGTAAAATGGACCACCCAGTCTGAGACCAACCTGATGGGCTTCCGCCTTTACCGCAACGAAAGCAGCTTCCAGAGCGGTTCCATACTGATCACGCCCGTGATGATTCCCGCCACCAATACCAGTGTGCAACAGAGCTACAGCGTCACAGACAATGAAGTGGAGATAGGTCATAGCTACTACTATTGGCTGGAAAGCGTGGATTTTTCCACCAGCCAGTTCTTTGGACCGGTAAATGTAAACGTTCAGGGAGAAGTTCCCGCCGTGAATCCCGATATAAGCCAGTTGAAAAACGCTTATCCCAACCCCTTCAAAGCAAACACCAATACCAAAATTGAGGTGGATATCAAAACCGGCGAGAGCGGCACTCTTACCATCTTCAACCTTGCTGGACAGGTGGTGACGAGCTACAATGTGAGAGAAGGCTCCCACATTATCGATTGGAATGGAACTGATGCCAATGGCAATGCCTGCAGCAGCGGGATTTATTTCTACAAACTCAGCACTCCCACCCTCAGCCAGACACGGAAGATGCTGATCCTGAAATAGTATCAAATAACTTTGGGATGCCATAGAGCCTTGTGTAATACGGGTTCCTTTAGGCATTACCAAAATGACAATAAGGGCACGGTCACCAGATCGTGCCCTTATTCATTGTGGCTGGCTATCCTTGGCAGATTGCTGCCCAGCAGAGTCTGCTTTGTTTCACCAACTCTTGTATCTCCTGGTTTTTAGCCGTGTATTTCGTCGGTTTTAACCGGTTTTTAAAATCAAAGAATTACTCTTTATTTACATAACGCAAGACTCTCAACAACAATCTATATTTGTCTTCAAAAATACTTTTTGACAAATTAGTGAAATCCGCGGATAAGATACGAGCTAAAAGCCGACCAAAGTCAGCGATCCAACCGGCTAACGCCATTGTTCCCATAGGGTTATGGTTTTCACTGTCCCCTGATCCCTAAGGCACGCAGTGCACTTTCCCACTCCTTGCCTATTAACCACCCTTGTACCACCCTTGTCTCACCCTTGTCGAGACAAAGGAGAGACAAGGGAGGCTAATGGGCAAGAAGGCAGAGCCAAGGCATTAAGTGAAGGCTGTTTGCCTCCATATCGGAGGCAGTTTATTACCATATTGATGGTTATGCTTTCATATTTAAGGGGCGCAGGGTAATTATCTGTATTTTTTTCAATAGTTTCAACTTATAAAAATCCTCAGATTCAGAGAAAACACTTGACAAGGAAATTGCTGTAATTATGGTGTGTCCAAGCTCTATAAGGAGGAGTTATGAAAACGAGACTTTTTGTCGTATTCAGTCTTTTGATACTGATGTTTTTGGTGACAGGATGTCCCAAAGATAAGCCAAAACAACCATCTATACCCATTGAGGATGCATTTGCAAATTATTGGGATTATCAAACCGATTTGGTGGATGCATTAGGTGACCGCAATGAAACAATGAATCAAATCACAGCCAAGATCATGGCTTTGGGCAGCTCCAAGGATGGGGATGCCATTGCTGAAATCGATCAGCTGGTAAGCCAATATGTGGCGCAAAGTGACGCTGCTGCTGCGATGATTGACAAATTGATAATAGCCGAAAACAGTATCGTTCCTTATGGTGACGATAAAGGGATGCTGGGCTCCACGGTGAAAGGAATATTCAAAACCGCCAAAGAAAAGGTGGTGGATTCAGGGCGCATGGTTCGCTCCGGATGGCAGGTGTTGAGTGGCAAAAAAACCCTCAGACAAGTGCTTAGTGATCCCAATTCTGGCATCCCAGGTTTTTCCAGTGCCGCTGCCACCCTGCAAAAGCGCAATACCGCCAGAGACCAATTTGTGGTGGATGCCATCCTGAATTGGAATCCCAGTACCTCCCCGGCGGATACAGCATGGGAAGTGCCTTACAATCAATTGCCCGGGAACACCAATGAAGAAAAGGCTTATGCGTATCGCAATCTCAGCGAAGATGACCCGATGAAAATGGAAACACGTCGCGGTGTGTTGAATTGGGTGGAAGAAGAGCGGTTAGCAACAGCCGAGGCTGCCGTGGAATTAGGCGAAACCGCTGTCAAGCTAACTGGCGGTGCCTATGGCGGAAATGATTGGGTGAACGGAGTGATGGAGCAACACATTGAAGACACCATGTCTCCTGATGATAGCGGAACGCTGAAAGTTCGCATCGAAAATGATATTGTGGGGAACCCCACGATTACCGAGAATAGAATTGTATTTATTTCCCAAGCCAATATGCCGGAACATGATCCGCGCATAACGATGATCTCCGAGCCTCCCACAGATTATGATCAGCCGCTGCCTCCGGGACAATATAACATCATTGTGGTGGCAGAAGGATTTATCCGGGAAGTGTATGATAATGTGATGGTGGTAAAAGATCAGGCATTTGATTTGATTGCCAGACTGCGCAGGCTGGCAGATAATCCCATCATTATCGAAGACCTCACCGTGTCTGGCGGCGTAACAGTGGGCGAGAAAATAACAGCCCAAGTAAGCTGCGTGAGCACAATGGGCAGAGAGCTTTCCTTTGATTGGACGGTTACCGGCGGTACTTATAGCAACTTTAAAGCCAATGGAACCTCCCTCAGCTTTATTCCCACCCAGCAGGAGCAGTACACCATCTCCGTCACTGTGAGCGATGATCATAACAACCAAAAAGTCCGCAGCGTAGAGCTTGCCACAATGGGAGGGAAGCTGGCGATAGATGATTGGGAATTTACCGCAGAGAATATTCGTGATAACAAGCTGAATCCCGGAGAAAAGGTTACCGTAAAGATTTATGTATCCAACACTGGCGATATGCCTATCACTGGCTCCCAGCTGGTTGTGGGTTCCGACAGAGTGAGCGTGCAAAGCAATCCCACAAACGTAACCATTGCCGTGGGCGAGACCAAGCCTGTATCTGTGCAAGTGGAATTGCCAGTGGACTATTCTGAGCATGATATCACCCTCACCTATCAATTGACCACTCAGAATGCAAACCAGACGCCAGTGGTGATTGCTGATCAAATCAGCATTCCAGTGGAGTTTTATGTGACGGTGAATCCCATCACTGTGCAGGTTACCAATCGCATTTTAGCCATCACAGGCAGGGTGGCAAATCCCAAATTGGGAAGCGCCTTGATGGTGGTGGATGGAGACTTTGAACAAGCCTATGATATTAGTATAGATAATTATGGCTATTTTGAACAGGATATAGTATTGAATGGCTCTCATGAAGAAGAGCAGCACAGGGTAAAGGTGATTGCCATTTCCGGTGCATGGACCGCTGAAGATGACATAGTGTTCTATTCCCTCATCCCGCCAATGGCATTGAGGGTGACCCTTACCTGGGATACCAATGGTACAGACGTGGATTTGTGGGTGACAGACCCCAATGGCGAAAAGTGCTATTGGGCAAATTCATACACTGCCAGCGGGCTGACTTTGGACGTGGATGATAGAAACGGCTATGGTCCGGAGAATATCACCACCTCCACCATCATTCCCGGAGACTATCTGGTGCAGGTGCATTATTGGAGCGATCACAACCTTGATCTGGGCTCAAATTGCCAAGTGATGATATATAAAGATGAAACCAGTAACCTGCCGCCAGTGGGATATTATAACTACCTGGAAGATGATGATCTATGGACGGTTACAGTGTTGCACTATGACCCCGTGAAAGGATGGTCTTATAAACCTCAAGATAAGATTGCCAAGGCAGATCGTAGCACATTACCAACCAAATAAACCTAAACTAAAATAATAATAGCCCGCTTTGCCTGATGATGCGAAGCGGGCTATTTATATGTTTATATTTTCTTAGATTATATGGCTTTGGATGCGCCCCAAGGCATTGTCATCACCCAGGATGGCGAAGGTGGTGGGCATATCCGGTCCATGGGGCTGGCCTATCAAAGCCAGGCGCAGGGGAGTGTAATAGGCTTTGCCCTTCAAGCCGGTGGCTGCAATGCCTTCTTTTACCAAGATATCCACCTTCTCAGCATTCAAGGGGAATTGTGGAGGCAATTGCTCTGCCCACCACATTAGCACCTTTTGCGAGTTTTCGGATTGGATTACTTCTGTGTCTGCCTCGCTGAGGGGAGCGGGGGAGATGAAGATGCGGCAGTATTCGGCTATCTGGGGCAATAGCTGGGAACGTTCGCGGGCGGCCTCCACCATCAGCTCCAGTACTTCCGGCTGGGGCAGGGGCAGGTTTTGCTCTTCAAAATAGGGTTTGCTGCGCTCTATCACTGTTTCCAGGGGTAAACTGCGCAGATAGTGACCGTTCATCCAATCCAGCTTGGTGAGGTCGAATACGGCTCCGGCTTTGCTCACCCTTTCCAGGCTGAAGATCTGGCACAATTCTTCCAGGCTATACAGCTCCCTGTCATCTGCCGGATGCCAGCCCAGGAGGGCGATGAAATTGAGGAGGGCTTCGGGGAGGTAGCCCTTTTGTAGATAACTTTCCACAGAGACGTCGTTCATGCGCTTGCTGAGCTTGGAGCGGTCTGGATTGAGGATGAGGGGTAGATGTACCCATTCTGGTGGCTGCCAGCCCAGGCATTCATACAGCCATATGTGCTTGGGTGTGCTGGAGAGCCATTCCTCGCCTCTGATTACGTGGGAGATCTGCATATAATGGTCATCCACCACGGCGGCGAGGTGATAGGTGGGGAATCCGTCGGATTTGAGGAGTACCTGGTCGTCGGATTGGTTGGCGTCCATCTCCACTCTGCCGCGGATATGGTCGTCAAAGGCAAAGATGCGTTCATCGGGCATTTTGAGGCGCAGGACGTGCTTTTCGCCAGCTTCGATTCTGGCGGTTACCTCGTCTTTATTCAGATGCAGACAGCGGCGGTCATACTTTACAAATTCCTTTCTCTCCTGCTGTTGGGTGCGCATTTCGGAGAGGGTCTCCGCCGTGCAAAAGCAGTGGTAGGCATCGCCGTTTGCCACCAGCCTTGCGGCTTCCTGCTGGTAAAGCTGGAGGCGTTGGGATTGAACGTAGGGACCAAAGTCTCCGCCGATGCCGGGTCCTTCATCATAATCCAAGCCCAGGCTGTGCAGGGAGGAGATGAGGTTTTCGGTGGCGCCGGGAACCAGGCGGGATTGGTCTGTATCCTCAATCCTGAGGATGCAGGCTCCGCCCAAAGCTTTGGCAAAGAGATAGTCATAGAGGGCGGTTCTGAGCCCGCCGATATGGAGGAAACCCGTGGGAGAGGGGGCAAAGCGAACGCGTATCTGTTTCATTGGCTATTCCTTAATTTAGGCATCTATGTCAAAAGAGCGTTTGAGCACCTTGTGGTGCAAAATCCGGTAGTGGGGCTGGTAGCTATCTTTGAAACGCTTGGAATGGTGGGTGATGGAGGCTTCCACCACGTGCTGTTGCACTATCTTCACCACACTTTCGGCGGGTTTGTAGCGCGCTTCGATGCGGGGCCAGAGACGGCGCCAGGTGGATTTCCAAGACCTCAGATCCACATCCATTTCCAAGCAGGAATCCAGTATCATCTGCGATACAAGCTCTATCTGCCATGGTTCGGTCTTCTTTTTGACTAACTTTTTGGGCAAAGAAGACAGGGGAATGGGCTCGGAATCCGGCTTTGGGAAATATGGGATGAGATCCAGCGAGATTCTGTAAAAGCCCTTCCTATTGCCAATATCCTGTATAACAGGCATGTATATTTTGCGTTTTTTGCCCAGTTCCTTTTCCAGACTGGATTGAATAAGCGTCAGTTCCTTGCCCATATGGCTGGGACCATAATATGCTTGACAGAGGAGCTTGTAAACATCTGTCAGATCGCCCTGAGGATGCAGTTTGGTCTCAAGATCCATGATGGCATTGAGATCTCCAGCGTTAAGAGCTATGCGACGTGTTAACATTGACTTGCTTTCCTTTTTTGATGATGTATTTAACCTGTGCCTTGCCATGCTCAAAAGGGGCTGTGAGATCGGTATCAAGCACGCTAAAATCGGCTTGCAAACCTGTCTCTATCTTGCCCAGGCGAGCTTCGTCGTGGCTAAGCCAGGCGGCGTTTTGGGTGTAAATCCTGATGGCATCCTGGGGACTGAGGCGCTCTTCAGGGTTGTGATGATTGATGAGGGCGTGGATGGACATGGCGATATTCATTGGTGTGACATACCAATCGGAGGAGCCCGTGACGCACACTCCGGCTTTCATGAGGCTGGCAAAGCGGTTCATGATGCGGGTGCGGGAGGCTCCCAGACGCTGGGAATAAAAGCCTGTCTCACCTCCCCAATAGAGGTCAAAAGCGGGTTGCATCACCGCTGCTGCTCCGGAGGCTTGAATCTCTTGCACGAGGTCATCAGGCGTGAGCTCACAATGGATGAGCTGGTGGCGGAGGTCTGCCGGTGCGCTCTGGTTGAGCTGGAGGTAGATGTCATTTATCTGGCGGATGGCCGCGTCTCCAATGCAATGAACAGCCACCTGCATGCCATGCCGGTGGGCTGTGCTGATGAAGTGGCTCCAAAACTCATTCGTGCGGTAGAGCTTGCCCCGTGTGGGTGCATCGGCATAGTTTGCACTAAGGGCGGCACTGTGGCTGCCGATGGAGCCATCAGCCAGGATGCAACCGCCGATGCGTGTGGCACCTGCTTCCAATGCGGCTTTGATGCTAAAACTCTGGGGATAGGGGATGTATTCTATGGGCAGGGAGTGTTTATTCTGACAGAAAAAGCGGTAATGGTCTATACTCTCCTCGGCATCGCCAATCATGGTGTGAACGGTGCAGAATCCGCCTTCCATCGCCGTCTGAGCTGCATTGTGATAGGCGTGCATGATGGCGGCTTCATCCAGGCTATTGTGAAACCAATTGGCAACGAGGTCGTTATCTGTGCCCTTCAGCACTTCCTCAGGGGATTGGATGCCGGGTATCAGCTTGCGGGCATTGGTGGATGCCATGCAGCTGTGGCCATCTATTCTTCTTAGTAATAAGAGATGATCTGGTGCCAGGCTATCCAGCAGCTGCTGGCTGGGGAAGGTGCCTCCTTCCAGAGCGGTTTCATCAAGGTTCCAGGCAAAGAGCAGGGAGCCTTTGTCCCTATGCACTGCCGCATCCCTGATCATATCTGCCAGGGTGGTCAGATCGGGGCAGTTTTGCAGGTCTATCCCACCTCGGTAGATGCCTCCTGAAATGCTGTGGGTATGTGTGTCTATAAAGCCCGGATAGGCGTAGTGGCCGCCCAGATCGATGCTTCCTGGTGGCAACACCTCAGGGATGCTGTCCAAAAGGCGGATAATCCTGCCGGAATCCACCTCAATGGCTTTGATATCACTGGCAAAGCTATCATTGATATAGAAGCGGGCATTGTGGATGATCATGCCAATATCTGGAGGCAGAGCCTGTAAAACTTGTGGATGGGGAAGCCCATTACGTTAAAGTAACAGCCTCTGATATTGCTGATAAACTGGGCACCATAGCCCTGAATGCCATAGGCACCTGCCTTGTCTATGTGTTCGTTGGTTAGCAGGTAGCTTTGGATTTCGTCATCGCTCAGCGGGGCAAAGCGCACGTTGCTCTTTTCCCATGTCTTGTAAATGCGCTGATGATGGATGGCACACAGGCCAGTGTATACAAGGTGGTCTTTGCCGGAAAGCATCCTCAGATACTCGGCAGCCTGCTGATTGTCTTTGGGTTTGCCCAATACCATGTTATCCAACACCACCAAGGTATCAGCTCCCACCACGAGGCAGTCTTCATCCATGTTTTGGGCAACGGAGGTGGCTTTGCTCTGTGCATTTTGCAGAGCTTTGAGGCGCGGCGTCTTTCCATTGTCCTGTTCTGGGGCTAAAGAGGGTACCACCAAAGGGGTTACTCCCATCATTTTGATTAGTTCCAGACGACGGGGGGAGGCAGAGGCCAGCACGACTTTGATATTCTCTAATAAATTGTGTAGCATATATATAACCGTTAAACACATAAATCCATAGGGGCGTTTTACGTCAACATATTTTTTAAAAGCCAAAAAAACACTTGCCTTAAAACAAGCCCTTTGAAAACCTTGTCCCAAAGCACAAAAATAACTATCCAGGAGGATACAATGGAACGTGTACACAACTTCAATGCCGGCCCGGCTGTCTTGCCGGAAGAGGTAATGCGTGAAGCCCAGGCAGATTTCTTTAGCTACAAAGGAATGGGCCTGTCAGTGATGGAAATGAGCCATCGCAGCAAGGAATATCAAGCTATCATCGATGAGACATACGCTGCTGTAAAGCGCATCTATGGTCTGGGAGATGATTACGAGGTGCTCTTTTTGCAAGGTGGCGCCAGCATGCAGTTTCTGATGGTGCCGATGAACTTTGCCTTTGAAGGTAAAGAAGTGAATATCATCCACACTGGCGTATGGTCCAAAAAAGCCATCGACGAGATGAAAAAATTAGGCAAACCCTACCACGTGGCAGCCAGCAGCGAAGACCGCAAATTCAGCTATATCCCCAAAGGATTCGAGCTGTCAGACAACCCCAGCTATCTGCATATCACCACCAACAACACCATCTATGGCACAGAGTGGAAGACCGATCCAGACGTGCCTGCAGGCATCCCCTTGATCGCTGATATGTCTTCAAACTTTATGAGCAAACCCATCGATGCCCAGAGATATTCTCTCATCTATGCCGGTGCCCAGAAAAACGTAGGTCCCTCCGGCACAGCAGTGGTCATCATCAAGAAAGACCTCTTGGAACAAGCCATCCCCGGTTTGCCCTCCATGCTGGATTATCAGCTGATGGCAAAGAACGGCTCCATGTACAACACCCCTGCCACCTTCACCATCTACATGATTGGATTGGTGCTGAAATGGGTGGAAGACTTTGGCGGTCTGGAGAAAGTGGAACAGAACAACATCGCCAAAGCCAAGTATATCTACGACGCAATTGATTCCTCCGGCGGCTATTACAGAGGCACCGTGGATGCAGAAGACCGCTCTTTGATGAATATCACCTTCCGCCTTCCCTCCGAAGAGCTGGAAGCCAAATTCATCGCTGAAGCAGCCCGCAACGGCATGATCGGATTGAAGGGACACCGCAGCGTGGGCGGATGCCGCGCCAGCACATACAACTCCCTGCCCCTACCCGCAGCTCACGCTTTGGGCGAATTCATGCGCAACTTCCAACAGCAGAACGGATAACACCAGTTATTCCTGAATAATAGTATAACAGGCGGGCGGAAGCCTGATTTCTGCCCGCCTTTCATCATACAACAATCATAAGATAGGTAACAAACGATGACGGTATTCAATTTATTCCTCAGAGGCGGCATTCTGATGTATGTATTGCTGCTGCTTTCCATTGCGGTGATTGCCATCGTGATAGACAAATACCGTGCCTTGAGCACAGCCAAAAAAGCCAACTTGAAGATCAAAGAATCTCTGCAACAGCAAGACAAACTGGATAATATCCGTGCCATCCTGCGCGTATATGGCATCCATTCTCCCCTGGGAGCCATGCTGAACAAGCTCTACAACTCTTCCACAGATGACATGGACTTGATCAAGGAAAGCATGGAAGCCACAGCCAATGGAGAGGTCCAGAAATTAGAGCGAGGCATGGGCTGGCTTTCCACCTTTGCCGCTGTTGCCCCATTGATTGGGTTTTTGGGAACCGTGATCGGCATGGTGAGGGTATTCATGAATATCCAGGGTCAAAGCCAGAATGGGATCGATATCAACGTCTTGGCGGGAGGCATCTGGGAAGCGCTACTCACCACCATCGGAGGTCTGGTAGTGGGCATCATCGCCATCATTTTGTACAACGACATCGTGCAAAACCTGGAAGCATTTGCCAAATCCATGCAGGAAGAGGCATTGGAATACCTCATCCGCTATCAGGCAAGTGAAAAGTAAGCATCATGAAGATCAAATCATCCAAACAAAAGATCAGCACCACAGTGTTGATATCCATGACGGATGTGGTGTTCCTCTTGATCATCTTCCTCTTGCTTTCCTCCAATTTTGCCGCTCAGACTGGCCTGCCCATCAAGCTGCCAGCTTCCACATCTGCCCAAACCCAAGCCCCCCAAGTATTGCACGTGATCTACGAGAATCACGAATCCATCTTGTTTTTGGAAGAGCGTCACACCATCCTCACCCTCGCAGATGCCATCAAACCCCAATTTGCCTCCAAAAACCAAGTGGTGCGCATCTCTGCCGCCCAAGACACAGAACTGCAAAATGTGATCACCCTCATGGACGTGATCCGCAGCGCTGGTTTTGAACGTATCTTTTTAGCCACTGAGACACCCAAAGAACAAAATGCCAGATAAATATCGCCGTTACATCCCCTTGGGGATTTCAGCCGGTTTGCACCTCATTGTGCTCATCGTGATGATGCTCTACTACCTGCCTCTGATGCAGGAACAGCCTTGGTATGAGGTAAGTTGGAGCCAGATGTCCGAGCTGGAAGATATGCCAGAGGATGTGCAGGAGCCGGAATTCGGCGATATCCAGGTGAATCTTGCCCAGCCCAGGGCCACCACCCCCAAACAACCCAAACAAGCCACCCCGCCTGCCAATCCCAACCCCACCACCCAGCCTGCCACAGCCCCCAATGCAGGTCCCAGCCATGCAGGGGAGAGCGATGTAATGGAAGCTCCCGTTTATAGCAGCACTGTACAGCCCAACTTGGCACCACCACATTTGCAAAGTAGCCCCATTGCCACAGACGCCCTGCTGCGTGATATCCCCTTTGGCATTCCCAGCCAGGGCACTCCCGGTTCTGTATCTTCAGATTTGGAAGGCGGTGGCAAATTGTTTCGCGCGGATACCAAGGTACACAGCCACCAATTTGGAGATTACGGAGAGGTAAAGCTAAGTTTTAGGGTGGATATCTCAGCGCGCTTGGACCCCAATTCCATCCGCATCGTCCAATCCCAAAGCAGGAGCATCGATGCGGAGGCAATCAAAATATTGAAGGATATGAGCTTCGGCTTCCGGGGACGTCCGGAGCCAGACCGCACATACACCATCACCATCAAGTTTATCCCCTAAAGCCATGCCTTCCGCCCTCAGCCTTTTGCAAGATATAAAACAGCCGCGACTGATGGGTATCTTGAATGTAACCCCGGATTCCTTCTCGGATGGAGGGATGTATCTGGATCCCGATCTTGCCATCCAGCAAGGTATTTTGATGATAGAAAGCGGGGCTGCAATCATCGATTTGGGTGGCGAATCCACCCGCCCCTCATCCTCGGAGACGGATGCCCAGGAGGAGCAGAAAAGGGTGATACCGGTGCTAAGAGAGCTAATACAACGTTATCCACATATCACCTATTCCATCGATACCCGCCACGCCGCCACCGCCGCCGCAGCCATCGAGCTGGGAGCCTCTATCGTCAATGATATCAGCGCCTTGCAGCATGATCCCCAGATGGCAGCCCTGTTAGCAAAGCATCCCCGGGTGCAGGTGATTTTGATGCATATGCAGGGGCAGCCGCAAACCATGCAGGATGCACCCTTTTACACAGACCTCCTGGGGGAAATCAAAGACTTTTTTGCCGCCAGGATAGCCTTCTGCACAGACGCAGGCATAGATCCATCCCGGCTGATACTGGATGTGGGCATCGGCTTTGGCAAAACGGCACAGCACAATCTGCAGCTATTGGCGCAACTGGATACCTTCACAGAGCTTGGCATGCCTTTGGTATTGGGCGCCTCCCGCAAGAGCTTTATCGATCAATATTCCCCTTCCGGTGTGCAGGATAGGCTTGCCGGCAGTTTGGCAGCCGCGCTGGTATCCGCCCTGCAGGACGTGGAGATACTGCGGGTACACGATGTGGCAGAGCACCGGCAATTCTTTGCCCTCTTAAACGCCATCACAGGAGCATCTTTATGACTTGGCTTATTCCCCAATTCCGCGATATCGTGGATATCATCATCATTTCCTTTTTGATCTACCACTCCATCAGCATTGTTCGCAAAAGCGGTGGATATCAGGTTTTGGGCGGCATCCTGCTCCTCGTTATCCTCTATATCGTAGCCAATGCGGCAAAGCTGAGGATGCTACTTTCCGTGCTCAATTTTATCCGCAACTACTGGGTTTTGGGCTTGATTATCATCTTTCAGCCGGAAATCCGCACCATTCTCACCCGCTTTTTCCTCTCACGGGGCTTGAGCGGCTTCCGAAGACGTGATAGCACGGATGTCTTTACCACCCTGGTGGATGCCGTGTCCTCGATGTCGCTGCGCAAAACCGGCGCCCTGATAGTGTTGGAAAAGAAGCGCCGCCTCAACGAATATATCCAAAACGGAGAGCCCATAGACGCCAAGATTTCGCTACGGCTCATCCTCACCATCTTCAACCCCCGCTCCAGCCTGCACGATGGCGCCATCATCATCAGGGGAGACCGCATTTTGGCCGCAAAGGTGGTATTACCGCTCACCAAAAAGAGCGTATATGTGCAAGATTTTGGTACCCGCCACTTAGCTGGCATAGGCATCAGCGAGCTCACGGATGCCATTGCCATCATTGTTTCAGAACAAAATGGCAAGGTCTCCATTGCCCGCGGAGGGAATATCCAGCATGGTGTGGCATTTGAAGAATTGATGCAGATTGTATCCGATGTGGCAGGCTGATGATGCCGGATTCCCGCCCCCTCATCATCGGTATCACGGGCAATATAGGCAGTGGTAAAACTGCCTTTTGCAGATACTTGGAAGATTCTGGCACCACGGTCTATTATGCAGACACACTCGCCAAAGATGTGTTAAACTCCGCCCCCGTCATAACAGTTTTGATAGAGAGGTGGGGGAGGGAGGTGGCGCCGGATGGCGTGCCCCTGCCCAAGGTAATATCCGACAAGGTATTTGACAAGCCGGAAGAGCTGGCTTTCCTCAATTCTCAGGTGCACCCCGGCACCCTGCAGCGGATGCAAGAGCTGGTGGATGCCTGCACTGATGCCTCCATCATCTTTGAGGTGCCCCTCCTCTTTGAAGCTGGGCTCCAGGATGGTTTTGATTATCTCGTGCTCATCATGGCACCTTATGAACAGATCAAACAGCGCCTGATAGAGCGGAATGGACTGGATGAACAGGCAATCGAGAAGCGCCTCCAATCCCAAATCCCCGACAGCCACAAGGCAAAGGATTGTGACCTGGTGATTTATAACAATACTGACTTGGCAGCCCTGCAACATCAAGCCCAGGCGTTCATTCACCAGATTCCATTAATCAATCAACGTCATACTCGCAGCTTTACGGATTTTACATAAATCCCACCTCCCCGGAAGCTGAATCTATAAAGGAGTACTTTCATGAATACCGGAGCTTTATTCTCATACCTCGGGTGCATCATGGCTTGTGTGCTGTGTTTGCTGCCCTTGTCGCTCGTTTCTTTGGATACCAAGAAAGCAGCCCAACGGTTTTATGAAATAACCATAAATTAGGAGACAGGTACTCGTTTTAAGGAAAGCAAGGTGATAATATTGAGAGATATTATGATTGTGAGATATAATAAAAGATAGAAATATTGCTTAAATTAAAAACCGACAGAAGTCGGCGAAACGCCCGGCTAAAAGCCAGGGGGTACGTGACGGCGTGCCGAACAGATAACGCCAATGTTATCAACCGTTTACTAAATTCATCATCCATTATTCATACAAGAGCCCTTCCCTGTTAACCACCCTTGTCTCTCCTTTGTCTCGACAAGGGTGAGACAAGGGTGGTACAAGGGTGGCTAATGGGCAAGGGGTGGGGACATTGCCTTAGGGGACATCCAAAAAAGCTCCAAAGCCAGGAGGGAAGAGCGATTGCCAACTTTATCTTGACAGATACGCCTAATCTGAGATATTGCACCTCAACTGCATAATTGCAAAGGACGTTACAAATGGATTATATAGAGTATAAAAAGATTGTGGGGGAATTGATAGACCAGATAACGGAAATCCGGAGGTTTCTTTGATCTGGACAAGCTGGAGGAAGAGCTATCTGCCAAAGAGCAGATAATGAACGAACCGGATTTTTGGAACGATCAAAACCGTGCCCGCAAGATTAGCAAAGATATCAGCATTATCCGTGATGAAATAGAGCATATCGGCAAGCTGGAAGCCACCCGGGATGACCTTGGCACCTATCTGGAGCTGTTGGATGATGATTTTAACCAATCCCTTTATGACGATGCCCTCGCCAGTTTGGACACTCAGCGTGCTTTCATAGAAAAATCCGAGATAGAATGCTATTTGAGCGAAAAAAATGACCGCAATAGTGCCCTTTTCAATATCCATGCAGGTGCAGGCGGCACGGAGGCTCAGGATTGGGCGCAGATGCTGTATCGGATGTACACGCGTTGGGCGGAAAAGCAGGGCTATAAATACAATGTGATCGATTCCCTGCCCGGGGAAGAGGCAGGTCTCAAAAGCGTGAGCATCGAGATTGAGGGCGATTTTGCCTATGGGATGCTAAAGGCGGAGATTGGAGTGCATCGCTTGGTGCGCATTTCCCCGTTCAATGCCCAAGGCAAGCGGCAGACCTCCTTTGCCAGCGTGTTTGTGTATCCCCAGTTTGATGATGATATCGAGGTGGAGATAGAAACCAAAGACCTGAAGGTGGATACCTACCGTGCCAGCGGTGCCGGCGGACAGCACGTGAATACCACGGATTCCGCAGTGCGCATCACCCATTTGCCCACGGGGATAGTGGTGAGCTGTCAAAACGAGCGCAGCCAGATCCAAAACCGCGAAAAGGCGATGGCAATCCTCAAAAGCAGGCTATATCAACATTATGAGGAAGAGCGTGAAAAGGAAAAGCAAAATCTGGAAAGCAGCAAAACCGATATCGGCTGGGGAAATCAAATCCGCTCCTACGTGTTCCAGCCCTACCAGATGGTGAAAGACCTGCGCACTGATTTTGAGACCAGCCAGGTGGACAAGGTGATGGATGGAGATCTGGACGGATTTATCTACGCTTGGCTAAAGTGGCACGCCGGTAATAAAACAAGGAAAATAGGATGAGCTACAAAAAACTATTGCCCCAATTGGATAGAGCCAGATTGCCCCGGCATATCGGGCTGATCATGGACGGCAATGGGCGGTGGGCAAAAAAGCGCTTTCTGCCCAGGTTGCAGGGGCACAGCGCCGGTGCCAAATCCATCAGGGAAGTGACGGAATTGGCGGTGGAAATCAGCCTGGAACACCTTACTTTTTATGCTTTTTCCACGGAGAATTGGAACCGTCCCCCGGATGAGGTGCAAGGGCTGCTTAAAATGCTCAAAGAACGGCTCATCAAGGAGATACCGGAGCTGAACGAACGTAACATCCATGTGCAATTCATCGGCTCGGAGGTGGGGCTGGACCCCCAATATCTGGCGGATATCCGAAAGGTGGCGGCAATGACAGACGGCAATAGCGGTCTGAAGGTAAATATCGCTTTCAATTATGGCGGAAGGCTGGAGATCGTGGAGGGAATCCAGAAGCTGTTTGCTGCCTCTGCACAAGATCCCTCTCTGATAGAAAAGCTTGATGTGCATAACTTTGCAGATTGGCTTTACACCGCTGGACAGCCGGAACCGGATTTGATAATCCGTACCAGCGGGGAAATGAGGCTTTCCAACTTTCTCCTCTGGCAAAGCGCCTATGCGGAAATCTATGTGACGGATACGCTGTGGCCAGATTTTGACAAGGCGGAGATGGTGAAGGCGCTGTTGCACTTTCAAAAGCGTGACAGACGCTATGGAGGCCTAAAGGCGTGACAGAACTGCAAAAGCGGGTGCTGGTATCGGTAATATTTGCACCGCTGCTGTTGGTGGCATTGTGGCTGGGCGGCTGGTATTTGGTGGGGATGTTTGCCGCGGTTAGTGGTTTGGGCTGGATGGAATATCTGGGCATGATGAGAGAGAAAAATCATCGTATTGCCTGGGTTTGGCTTGTCATAGGGCTGGCAGTGTATGCATCGCTGCTGCTGTGGCGAGATATGGACTTGGTGATCATGTGGATTGCCTTTTTGGCTCTGGTATTGGATGCCCTTTTCAGCTGGAATGCAGATCAATCCTTGCCTCGGATATTTGCCATCAGTTTCGGTCTGATATATGTTTCAGCCTTGCCGGCAATGATGGCAAGAATAGGACTTGACTATATTGATAAACCCATTTTATTGGTTCTTATCATCACGATTTGGGTGGTGGATACAATGGCTTATTTCGTTGGAATGAGCCTTGGCAAACACCGCAACCTCACCCAGGTGAGCCCTCGGAAATCTCTGGAGGGCTTCATTGCCGGTGCGCTTGCCCCCATCCCTGTTGTGGTTATAATATATTATTGGATGCCCGGTCTTTTGCCGCCCCATATTTTGGCGTTGATAGCCGTTTCAACCGGTATCTTTGGTCAAATGGGAGACCTTGCGGAAAGCATGCTAAAACGCTATTCTGGTGTGAAGGATAGCTCCAGCCTGATTCCCGGTCATGGTGGAATTCTGGATAGGACTGACAGCATTTTGCTGGCGGGATCGTTTTTGTATATAGCACTAAAAGTTTTTGAAAAAGTGAGGTAAAATATGATTAAGAAAGTAATCTTGACAATGGCGATGACAGCACTGATGGTGTTGGCATTTGCCCAAGACCAAAACCTGTTCATCTCAGAATACGTGGAAGGTACATCAAACAACAAGGCACTGGAAATCTACAACGGAACCGGCGCCACGGTGGATCTCTCCAACTATAGCATGCGCCTTGCCTCCAATGGTGGCAATTGGTCTGCATCCAATAGCGTCACCTTGAGCGGAACCTTGGCAAACAACTCAGTTTTTGTAATTGCAAACGCCCAGGCAGACCCTTCCATATTGGCTGTGGCAGATATCACTCATACCGTTACTTATTATAATGGGAACGACTGTGTGGGGCTCTTTCAGGGAGATACCCTAATCGATATCATCGGTGTGTATCAAACCGATCCCGGCCTCCCCGGATGGCCCGTGGCAGGCGTGGAAGGCGCCACCAGCGAACACACTCTGATTCGCAAACCCACCGTCACCCAAGGCACCACAGACTGGATAACCGGCGCAGGCACCAATATCGATAATTCTGAATGGATTGTGCATCCTCAAAACTACTTTGCAGACCTGGGCAGCCATAACTTCAATCCCGGCAGTGGACAGCAGGCATTGTCTCCCGTATTTGACCCTGCCGGTGGCGTTTACACCCAAGCCATCACTGTAAGCATCACCTCGGGAACCCCTGGTGCCACCATTCGTTATACCACTGATGGCAGCACCCCCAACGATGCCTCTGCTGTGTATAGCAACCCCATCCCGGTAAGCAGCAGCGTCACCATCAAGGCAATCGCCTTTGCCCCGGAACATGATCCCAGCTATGTGGCAACAGCAGAATATCTCTTTGCCGTGAGCGTGGCAAACGTCAGCCAACTGCGTGAACAGATCGAAGGAGACGGCACGGTGTATCGCATTGAAGAACCTGTGATTGTGACTTTCAAGCAAAACCTGAGAAAGCAAAAATACGTGCAAGACAACCAATCCGGCGTGTTGATAGACGATCCCAATTCTGCCATCACCACCAATTATGAAATCGGTGATGCCATTGTGGGTCTTACCGGCACCATCGCCCGCTATGCCGGTCTGTTGCAGCTTACCCCCGTGATCAATCCCGGGCCTCCCGCCTCCACAGGCAACAGCGTGTATGTGCCGGTGGTCAATATCTCTGATATCAACCAAAACAACGAGTTTTACCAATGCCGCTTGGTGAGGTTTGACAACGCTCACTTTGTGAATGCTTCCGGAGACTTTGCCACAGGGCAAAACTATACCCTGGAAGACAATAGCGGCACCATCGTATTCAGAACCGGTTTCTATGATGTGGATTATATCGGCCAGCCCATTCCCACAGGCAATTTTAGCGTGGTGGGATTGGTGGGACAATTCAACCAAACTGCACAGTTTACGGCACGCGCCCTGTCAGATTGGGGACCCGTGGCAAATGATGACAACCTCACCGATATCCCGCGCACACATCTGAAGGGCAACTATCCCAACCCCTTCAATCCCAGCACCACCATCGAGTTTGAATCTGCCTTTGGCGAACCCGCCCAAATCGTGATTTACAACCAAAAAGGTCAGGCCGTGAGGCATTACGATTTTGCCCAGCCTCAAAAAGGTATCAACAAAGTGACGTGGGATGGCAGGAATGATGCCGGATTGGATACAGCCAGCGGCGTGTATTATTTCCGTCTGCGTTCCGGCTCCTACTCCAGCACCAAAAAGATGATTCTGATGAAATAAGCGGGTAAAAGCCCGAACTTACCAAATATGGGAGAGTCCTAAAATCTGGGCTCTCCCGTTTTTCGAGTCTGAAAAAGGATAATGGAAAAGTAAGATGAAACACTGGCGCAGTCATCTGTTTGCCCTCATCACCATCGCTATCTGGGCTACTTTGGAGGTATCTGGAAAGCTGTTGGATGGCTCTGTATCTCCGTATGGAATCACGGCTTGGCGTTTTCTGATTGGAGGCTTGGTGCTACTGCCTTTTGCCCTCAAAACCAAGACAGACGAGCGGGTGAATATCCGGGGCTTTGTGGAGCTGGTGGGCTTGGGCGTGCTGAATGTGTGTTTCAGTATGCTGATCCTGCATCTGTCTGTCTATTATGGCAAGGCGTCTTTGAGTGCGGTGATATTGAGCATCAATCCCTTGTTTGTGATGCTGTTTGCCGCCATTATCCTCAAAGAAAAGATGAGTTTGGGGCAGATCTTGGGGCTGGTGTTGGCTTTGGTGGGTATCCTGGTCTTGGTGTTGGCAGAGGTGGAGATGGATAGTGAGAAATACCACAACCTGCCTCTGGGCATAGCATTGGCAGTGGTGGCGGCGCTGGGCTTTGGGCTGTACACGGTGCTCACCAAGCGGGCTGTGCAGCGGTTTGGCAATATCTTTGCCAATAGTATTTCCTTTATCAGCGGGGCAGTGATTCTCTTTCTATATATGATGTTTAGGGGTCACGATCTGGGCTTTGCACCCACTTTGCCCAATCTAATGTTGATGGGATATCTGGGCATTATCCTCACGGGTGTGGCATATTTACTTTATTTTGAAGCAATGAAAGAGATAGGGGCTGCCGGGGCGTCGATGTATTTTTTCCTCAAGCCCATCATTTCCACGATACTGGCTTGGGTGCTGTTAAATGAGGCTTTGCGGGGCAGTCAGATAGCGGCGGTGGTGTTGATTGTGGCGGCAATGAACCTGCCTCTTTTGTATCGGCTTATAATTTTGAAAAATAGGTCTTGACTAAAATGGGTGCTCACAGAAAATTGCACTATTATCAGAACAAATATTATCTAAGAACTATCAAGGAGACATAATGGTCAAGCTGAGATTGAGAAGGATGGGAGCGAACGACGAGCCCTTCTATCGCATTGTAGCTGTTGATTCACGCGTGAAACGTGATGGCAAATACATAGAAAGCGTTGGATGGTATGATCCCAAGCCCAATCCTCATAAAATCAATATAAATACAGATCGCGCCATCTATTGGCTGAGCGTTGGTGCCCAGCCTTCGGATACGGTTCGGTCATTATTGCGCAAAGCCGGTGTATTGCAAATCTGGCACGAGCGCAAATTAGCTGATAAATCCCAAGTTGAAACAGACGCACAATAAGCGAGGTGAAAAATGAAAGACCTGATTGAATTCATCGTGAAAGCATTGGTTGACGACCCCAGCGAAGTGAACATCAACGAGATCGCCGGAGACAAGATCACCCTATTCGAATTGCGAGTATCCAAGAATGACATTGGCAAAGTGATTGGCAAGCGCGGGCGTACCGCCGGAGCCATTCGTACCATTATTAACGCCGTTAGCACCAAACAAGGAAAGCGAGCGGAGCTGGAAATTATCGAATAAATGAAGATTTCCGATCTAATCGGGATCGGCAGGCTGGGCGGTGAGGACGCCGACGGCTTTTTCCATGTGTTGATCAAGCCGCGTTACCGCTCTGCCTTTGAAGACGCCCAGAGTGTCTTTTTGCTCTTTACAAGCGATAGAGTGTTTTACGTGACTATCAGTGAAAAAAAGGTATCAGATAACAAGGTGATGATACGTTTTGCGGAGGATGGCATCAGCGAAGAACGCCGCCGCCACCGCGAGACTCTGATTGCCATCGAAGCTGAAGCATTGGAAACGGATGAAGGCCTGGATCACCTCATCGGCTATGGCGTACTGTATCAGGATCGCCATCTGGGAGAGGTGCAGGATTACTTTTTTAACAATGCCCAATATGTGCTGATAATCCGCCTGGATACGGGTGCCGAGCTAATGGTGCCGTATGTGGATTACTATGTGCAGAGCGAGATTCCCGATCCCGGGATGATCGAGCTGGCGCACGCGGATAGTCTTTTGGCTGCGCTGGATTCCTGATAACGGGACGAGGCAATGCTGCAGATCGACGTGCTGAGCCTGTTTCCAGAGACCTTTGCCGGGTTTCTGGATGCCAGCATCGTGGGGCGCGCCATCCACAAGGGCGAGCTGGAGGTGGAGATCACAAACTTTCGTGATTTTAGCCAGGACAAGCATCGCAAGGTGGACGACTATGCCTATGGCGGATTTGCTGGCATGGTGCTGCAGCCACAGCCTGTGTGGGATGCCCTGATTGATGTATTGGCAGGTGGCTTTGCGCCGGTGATCTATTTCACGCCGCAAGGGCGCCCGCTTTCCCAATCAATTCTGGAGCATTATGCCGGGCTGGAGAGGATTATCCTCTTGTGTGGCCATTACAAGGAGCTGGATCAGCGAGTGCGGGATTTGGCGGTGGCAGATGAGATTTCCCTGGGAGACTTGGTTCTCTCTGAAGGGGAGAACGTCGCCATGGCTTTTATCGATGGTGTTGACAGGCTGCAGGAAGGAGTGTTGAGCGACCCCGCTTCGGCGGATAGCGATTCCTTTGCCAGAGGCAAGAGTGGCTTGGGCTTTCCCTGCTATACCCGTCCCCAAAGCTGGATGGGACAGGATGTCCCAGAGGTGCTCACCACAGGCGATCACGCCCGCATCACATCCTGGGCAGAAGAACAAGCCCGGAGGCTCACGCGGGTGCGCCGTCCTGATTTGATTGATGATTGATGGCAAATCTGCATCTTGCCCTCTTGCACTATCCGGTTCTGAATAAAACCGGGGAGAGGATTACATCTTCCATTACCAATCTGGATTTGCACGATATCTCCAGAGCTGCCTACAGCTATGGTGCCTCCTCCTTCTGGGTGGTTCATCCAGACGAGGCACAAACGCAGCTGCTAAAAGAGATTATCGGCTTTTGGCAGGCATCACCCCAGTTGCCCTACAATCCCAAGCGCAGTGAAGCTCTGGGCATCATCAGGCACAGCCACGATTTTGATACCATGATAGATAAAATTACAACGCAGGAAGCGGCGCGTCCCATAATTATTTCAACGACGGCGCGCACCAGGCAGCCTCAGATTTCATATACAGCTCTGAGGTCTCTTTGCCGCCTGAACCGGCCGATACTGATTGTATTTGGCACGGGTTTTGGCCTTTGCGAAGAGATTCATGCCGCCGCAGACCATATTCTCGCACCCATAACCGGTGTGAGGAGCTTTAACCACTTATCGGTGCGCAGCGCCGTTGCCGTCATTTTGGACCGTCTTGCTTCCGAGAACATATATGGGAGGAACCATGGATATTCTGCACACAGTTGGCAGAGACCAAATCAGAACCGACTTTCCCGAGTATCGCGTAGGCGACACCGTGAAGGTCCACTATAAAATTAAAGAAGGCAGCAAAGAACGCATACAGGTGTTTCAGGGCATCGTGATCCAGAAACGCGGAGCAGGCGTCTCCAAGACCTTCACAGTTCGTAAAATATCAAATGGTATTGGCGTGGAGAGGATATTCCCACAGAATTCACCCAATATCGACAAGCTTGAAATCGTTCGCTTTGGCCAGGTTCGCAGGGCCAAACTCTTTTACCTGCGCGGTGCCAAAGGCAAAGCTGGAAGGATCAAAGAACGCCGCAGATTCACTGCATAGCATTGTAAAAACTACCAAGCAATATGGAGCCCGTGAAATACATGAGTCATCAGCGGGCTCCATCCTTTTTTAGCCTGTGTAAGAGGCACGCAATATGGATAATTCAACACTTTTATACCTGTATTACAACCAGTCTGGTTTTCACATCATGCTCACCCTCCTTGGTGAGACGGTGACGGTGATAGACTTTTTGGATAAAGACAGTCCCCAATCCCAAGAGCCCACATCCGCGCATCCCTATATAGACCAGTTGGATGCGTATCTGCATGGGCGCATCAAAGAGCTGGATTTGCCTTACAGGCTAAGCGCCACGCCCTTTGTGACCAAAGTGTACGAAGCCACCAAGGCCATCCCCAGAGGGCAGACCGCCAGCTATGGGGAGATTGCCGCCTTGGCGGGCAGCCCCAAAGCCGCACGCGCAGTGGGGGCAGCAATGGCATCCAATCCCCTGCCTCTCATCATCCCCTGCCACAGGGTGGTGGGCTCCTCCGGCAAGCTGACGGGCTTTGGCGGAGGCTTGGACCTCAAAGAACGCCTCTTGAATCTGGAAAAAGATACATGATCTTTGGCATCGGCACGGATATCGTTCAGGTAAAACGCCTGCAAAACAGCATGGAGAGGCAGCCTGCCATGGCGTCAACGCTGTTTACCCCCAAGGAGCGGGAGTATTGCGAAATACGGGCATCCAAATGGCAATCCTATGCCGCCAGGTTTGCAGCCAAAGAAGCCTTTATGAAGGCATTGGGAACGGGCTGGACAGAGGGCGTGCACTGGAAACATATCGAAATCCTGCGCAGTGGTGATGATGCACCACGGCTGGTTTTATCGGATAGCACCAAAGAACTGGCTCACAAGCTGGGCGCAGGTGCCATCCACATCAGCATCTCTCACGAACAGGACTATGCCACTGCCTGCGTAGTGATAGAGAAAATCAATTCTTGACACAATCAGACATGCTATAGAGATTGCACACGGTAAAGGTGGTTTAACTTATTATGGATTGTATCGTTATCTTTGGTATTCAGGGCAGCGGCAAAGGCGTGCAGGCAAAGCTATTGAGCGCACACCTCAGCTATCAACACATTATGATAGGGGACCTTCTGCGGGAGCAAATCCTCCTCAAGACCCAGATCGGCAAAAAAGTGGAAAGGGTGATTGGCGGTGGTGGATTGGCAGATGATGATCTGATTTATGAGCTTATCAGCCATTCTTTGTGTGACACGGCTGCCGGCATAGTATTTGATGGATTCCCTCGCACCCCCACACAGGCGGAGCATCTGTGTGCCAATTTTACGGTGCAAAAGGCATTTTACCTGGAGCTGGATGATGCCACTGCCATTTCACGCATCGAGAGCAGACGCGTATGCAGCCGTTGTGGAGAGATCTATAACTTGGTTAGCAAAAAACCACAAGTTGAGGGAGTCTGTGATGTGTGTGGCAGTGCGCTGATTATCAGGGATGATGACAAACCCAGCGCCATCCGCAAGAGAATCAAAGACTTTCACGAGCGAACCCAGGGACTTACCGAATTCTTTGCCGAAAAAGGACTGCTTGCCACCATTCCCGCAGCAGGAACTCCGGAAGAGGTGTTTGCCACTCTCTTATCACAATTGGGCTGAGGCTCCCCTATCAGACAATGATCATCAAACTGCTGCGCTGCACTTTGGCAAAAGTGGAGCAGCTGGCGTATCTCCTTGCCGTATGGAGCTTTTTGGTATTGTTTCTACAGCCGGTGATAGCCGCCTATCTCCAGATAGACAAAGTGGAGATCATTACCGCTCTCATCAATATCTGCCTGCTATTTCTTACCATCATCAACCGCCTGCTTGCACGCAGAGGCACCACAGATAGAAACCTGCTTTTCTTTGATCTCATCATGCTTGCCCTGGGTGCCTTATTGATCTTTTACAGCGCCAAATTCGTGATCTTCTTCCTCCTTGCAAGGCAGACCTGGCATATCCTGCAATACTTTCTCTTTCATGCCTTTGACGGCAGATTCTACCGGGCTTTGGCGGCTAATCCCCCCGTATCGCTGATGTTGAGCTTTGCCTTGGTGATAGCCGTGGGAACCGTTCTGTTGATGATGCCTTCCGCCTCAAGTGATGGGAAGATCACCAGCTTTGTGGATGCACTCTTCACCGCCACCTCTGCCACCTGTGTGACGGGATTGATGGTGAATAATGTAGGCACCTATTATAGCTTTGTGGGGCAATTGATCATCCTGCTCCTCATCCAGATTGGTGGCTTGGGGATCATGACCATCTCCACCGCTTTTGCCATCGTATTGGGGCAAAGGCTTACCATGAAGATGGAAAGCGTGATGTATCAGATGGTGGGCGGCAATCAAAGGCTGGATGTGCTGCAACTACTCAAGCGCATCGTGATCGTCACCATCCTGATAGAGGTGGCGGGTGCCGCACTCTTATACATACGCTTCTCGGCTCACAACCCTCCGCTGCAAGCCTTTTATTACAGTGTGTTTCACTCCATTTCCGCCTTCTGCAGCGCTGGTATTTCGGTATTTCCAGATAATCTGATGGGTTATTCTTCAGATGTATTGATGAATCTCGTCATCCCCCTGCTTTCCATTGTGGGCAGCCTGGGGTTCATCGTGATCATAGATCTCAGCCGCTATCTATTTACAGGCAAAAAGGGGCGCAAGCTGGCCCTGCATTCCAAGATTGTGCTCATCACCACCGCCGCCCTTCTGGGCTTTGGGATGCTGGCGTTTTTTATCACGGAATACTGGGGAGCGATGGATGGCTTTCCCTTTGCCCAGCGCCTGCTGGCTTCGTGGTCACACAGCGTCAATTCCCGCACGGTGGGCTATCACACGATTGATGTCAGCCTTCTGGGACGCTCCAGCATCATGATTTCCCTCTTGTTGATGTTTATCGGCGCCTCTCCCGGCTCCACCGGCGGAGGGGTAAAGACCACCACCTTTGCCGTGCTGGTGCTATCCATCACCTCGCTACTCAAGGGCAAGAAAGACCTGGTGATCTTCAACCGCAAGATATCGGCTGCCAACATCCGTCAAGCCACCTCGCTGGTGGTGCTTTCTGCCGCCATCATCTTTGCGGCTGCAGTCATTTTGCTATCAATCGAGCCTTTCTCTTTTGACAAGATGATCTTTGAAACAGTCTCTGCCTTTGGAACGGTGGGTCTTTCCACAGGCATCACACCCCTGCTCAGCGCCGCCGGCAGGCTCCTCATCACCCTCCTGATGTATGTGGGGCGCATCGGCCCGCTCACCATGATTTATGCCTTTGCCATCAAACGGCAGGCAGTAAACCTTGGCTATGCAGAGGAAAAGATAGCCATTGGCTAAGTGGAGGATGCCAATAATGAAGAGAAGGAGAATGAAATGGCACGTTATGCAGTGATTGGATTGGGCAGGTTTGGAATGACCGTTGCCACCGTCTTGGCAGAATACGGGATGGACGTGATGGCGATAGATAAAGACCAGGAATTGATAAATGAAATCAGCAGCCACGTTGCCAGTGCATACTGCCTGGATTCCACGGATGAAGCGGCATTGCGCACCCTCAATCTAAACGAGGTGGATGCCGTGATCATCGGTATTGGCAGCCAGATTCAAGAATGTATCCTCACCGCCGCCATCCTCAAAAAGATAGGAGTCAACCTCATCTATTCCAAGGTGGAAAACCGCCTGCACGGCAAGATAATGGAGCTGGTGGGCGTCCAACACATCCTGTTGCCGGAAGAGATCGTGGGCAATCAGCTTGCCAAGAGGCTGATCTCCACCAATATCCTGGAATACACCAACCTCTCCACCGGCCACACCATGATAGAACTGGTTGCACCCAAGGAATTTGTAGGCAAAACCCTGCAAGAGCTTGCCCTGCCCTCAAAGCGCGGCATCAATATAATCGCCATCAAATATAACTATTTGGATGTGACTGAAGAGGGAGACAACGTAATTGAAAACCGCCTCAATGAAATGCCCGGCGCCAACGACCTCATCAATGAAGGCGACGTCCTCATCCTTTTGGGCACCAAAGGGAATGTGGATAAACTGATTTACGATACAAGCGCCAAAAAGGAATAAGCCCCATGAAAAAATCATTTAAGAAACGCTATCACCTCCTGCTTATCGTCCTTTTGGGCATCGTCTTCCTCCAATCCGCCCTCATCCTCTTCACCCTGCACCATGCCACCAGCCTCCAGGCGCTCAGCTTTGATATCCAGACCATCCTCATCGTCTTTTTCTTTATCATATTTGCATATCTGATTGTGATTTACAACTATATCCCCTTCCGCCTGCGCAAGGCATTTCGCGAGATTGAACAGCTGATAGAAGAGATCTCGCAAGGCAATTATCAGATAGATATCGATTCCAGCACCTACGATCAGGATGCCGATATCCAAAAGCTGATTATCGCCCTGCAGAAGATGCTCAATATCCTCTTGCGTTTTGACAACGCCAAAGCAGAGAAAATCTTTGAACATCATCAACGCATCACCCAGCTTATCAATATCTTGCCCCAGGGCATCATCATTGCCTCCTCCAGCGGAGACGTGGTGTATTGCAACGATACCATGCGCAGGGCATACCCCGCCATCAGCGAAGAAGTGAATATCGGGCAGCTCATCTTTGCCAATTCCTTTGATTCCCACCTTTTTAACGTGTTAAACGACGCCATACGCAACGGCAGCAGCCTCAACAAACAGCTCTTGGAAGATGCAAAGAGCCAGCGCAAGGCATACATCGATAGCACGATGATCCGCAACCGCAAAGGCGTGGCAACAGGCTCTGTTTTTGTGATCCAGGTTTTGGAGCGATGAAGCAAAAGATTAAGATCATCTACGATCTCAGCGCTCCTCAGAGATTGGATAAATACCTCTCCGAGCTGAGGATACAGGAGCTTTACAGCCGCAGCTTTATTGAAAGGCTAATAGATGAAGACCGCATCCTGGTCAATCTCATCCCGGTAAAGAAAAGCTATCTGTTGCAGGAAGGAGACGAGATAGACGTTAATCTGCCAGAGCCCCAGCCCCAGGATATCATACCCCAAAACATCCCCCTGGAAGTGCTGTATGAAGATGACGATTTGGCTGTAATCAACAAAGAACCCGGCCTCATCGTCCACCCCGGTTTTGGCAATCCAGATATGACTTTGGTGAATGCCCTCGTTTTCCGCTGGGGAGAGCAGCTTTCCACCGGCAGAGCGGCAGACCGCCCCGGCATTGTCCACCGCTTGGACAGGGGCACCAGCGGCCTGATGGTTATCGCCAAAAACGACCTCACCCAAAGCCGCCTGAGCGATATGTTTGCCCGCCGGGAAGTGCGCAAGACCTATCTTGCCATCACCAGCGGCATCCCGCAGGCAGGGGAAGATACCATCACCAACAATATTGCCCGTAGCATGAGCAATCCCCGCAAGATGTGTGTGGCAAACGAAGGCCGCCAGGCAATTACCCATTACAAAATCATCCATTATTTTGACTTCTTTTCCTTGGCAAAGATAGACCTCGAGACAGGCAGAATGCACCAGATAAGGGTCCACTTTGCCCACATAGGCTACCCCATATTGGGGGATTTGCTCTATAACACCCGCAACCATGTGTATTCACTAATACCTCCAAATATGAAGCGCAGGGTGACGGAATTGCTCCTCAATCATCTCCGCAGACAGGCGCTGCATGCGTGGCGATTGGAATTTACCCATCCCATTTCCGGCAAAAAAATAGACGTCCAAGCCCCCCTGCCGGAGGATTTTATCTACACCCTCAATTGGCTGCAGGAGAATTTTGCTCTTGACAAAACCAGCCTCGATATAGAAGCTATTTTGAAATACAATTTAACGTGGTAAAAATGACTAAAACGAATACAGACAATATCTTCGCCACCGTCCCCGAAGCCGTGGAAATCATAGCCAACGGCGGAATGCTGATCGTGGTAGATGATGAAAACAGAGAAAATGAAGGCGACCTGGTGATGGCGGCGGATCTCGTTTCCACCCAGGCGGTAAACTTTATGATCAGCCATGGCAAGGGATTGCTTTGCGTTCCCATGCAGGAGGCTGATGCCAAGCGTCTTGATATCCCTTTGATGACCACTGCCAGCAGCGACAGGCATGGCACCAAATTCACCATTTCCGTGGATGCCGTAAAGGGCACCACCACGGGGATCTCCGCCCCTGAAAGGGCACGCACCATCCTCGCACTCACCGATCCCAAATCCTGCCCTGAAGACTTCATGCGTCCGGGACACATCTTTCCCCTCTTGGCAGAAAAGGGAGGCGTGTTAAAGCGTGCCGGACACACCGAAGCGGCTGTTGATCTTGCCCTCATGGCTGGTCGCAAACCCCTCGGTGCTATATGCGAGATTATCCGCCCCGATGGAGAAATGGCAAGGATGGACGACCTCAAAACCTTCGCCGTCAAGCATGGCCTCAAGATCTTCACCATTGCCGAGCTTATCAACTATCGTCGCCACAAGGAATGCCTCGTTGAGCAGGTTTCTGCGGCTAAACTGCCCACTGAATATGGACAATTTGACATCTACGTATATATGTCCACCCTTTCCAAAGAACACCATGTGGCTTTGGTGATGGGGGATATCAGCAGCGCAGAGCCCGTTCTCACCAGAGTCCATTCGGAATGCCTCACCGGAGATGCCCTACACTCCCAGCGCTGTGATTGTGGAGCTCAGCTCCAGCGTGCCTTTGAGATGATATCCGAAGAGGGCAGAGGCGTGATCCTCTATATGAGACAAGAGGGGAGAGGCATTGGATTGATCAACAAAATCCGTGCCTATCACCTGCAGGACAATGGCAAAGACACCGTGCAGGCAAATCTGGACTTGGGCTTCCCCGCAGATTTGAGAGATTACGGCATTGGTGCCCAAATCCTAAAACACCTGGGCATCAAAAAGATACGCCTGCTTACCAATAACCCCAAAAAGATTGTGGGTCTGCAAGGTTACGGCCTTGAGATCACCGAACGCGTGCCCATCGAAATCGAAGCCGGGCGCGACAACCTGGATTATCTGAAGACCAAAAAGAACAAAATGGGTCACATCCTTCATGACATCTAAACCCCGCCTCATCCTCCTTTTCTGCCTGCTTGTCCTCATCAGCGGGCTGATGGCAGTGTCAATTCCCCAAGCCACGGGCTGGGTGAACGACTTTGCCGGCGTTCTGGATACCCAAACCAAAGAACTGATCAACGACTGGGCTACCGAGCTAAAGGAAAAGACCGATGTGGAGCTGGCAATTGCCATCTTTCCCACATTTGACGGCGAGGATGAGAAAAGCTTTGCCACCAAGCTGATAGAGCTGTGGAAGGTGGGCAATAAAGACGACGAAGGTGTTTTAATCGTGATGTCTGTGCAGGAACGGCGCCTGCGGATAGAGCCCGGATACGGTTCGGAGCCTTATATCACCGATGCCTTCAGTGGCAATGTATATCGCCAGATGGCAGGAATGCTCTCCAAGGGCGATGAGGATTGGAATGGCGCTTTCACCCAAGGGTCACTCTTGATATTGGAGAGGATTGCCAAAGAAAAGGACGTTGTTTTAACTGGTGTATCCGATTACAGCAAAGGGGGTTCCAGCCAGAGCAACAAGAAGGCAGGGCTGCTCTTGTCTTATATAATAATGTTCTTTATTTTCCTGATTATGATCACCCGCGGGAATATCCTCGTGTGGCTGCTATATCTCTTTACAAACAGTGGTTCTGGTGGTCCGGGCGGTTTTGGCGGCGGCTTTGGCGGAGGTAGCTCCGGTGGTTCTTCCGGCGGTTCAGGTGGATTCGGTGGCTTTGGCGGGTTTGGTGGCGGACGCTCCGGTGGGGGAGGAGCGGGAGGAGGCTTCTAATGGGTATCATCTTTATATACAATCATTTACTACCGATTCCGCAGCCTTCAGCCAGCGGGTTCTCAGCAGATAACAAAACGGCTTTTTGTCCGCTTGATTTACTAAATCAACAAGACGGCAGAAAGCGGGAGGATTTTTAGATGTTTTTTCTCAAATCACTTACCTTTATTCCTTGGAATATAGCGATTGGCATCCTGCTCTTGTATCTACTGGATTGGTTTTTGTTCAATCTCAAATCCAGAAAATGCTTTGGCATCCATATCCCTCTCACACCCGGCTTTGTGGTGCGCAAGCGCGAATGGATCTTTGATAAAGTGCGCGATATCCTGCATGATTATCTGGAGCAGGCGGAAGATAAACTTAGAAAACACGGATACTTGGCAAAGTGGGAGAGGATCATCCGTGATTCCGTATTTGAAAAAACAACTTTTGCGGCAGAATGGATGGTGATGCCGGGCAAATGGAAAGAGAAAATCCGTAACTTTATGGCGGATAGCGTGAAGGGGATTGTGAGCAGAATCCTGCGCCAGATGGTTCCCCGCTTTATAGAACAGTGGCGCATCGAACATCGGATAGATGATTTTGACGAGCAATTCAATGCCGAGTATTTGCGCAAGTTTTGGCGTAAATACGTCTTCAAATACATGCTCTGGGCTTTTTTGATTATCAATTTCCTGATTGGTATCAACAACCTCATTTGGTTCCTGATTATTGGCTAAATACAGAGGTTTAGAGATTAGAGACCAGAGGCCAGAGGCCAGGG
>JAAYJN010000006.1 GCA_012522935.1 Candidatus Cloacimonadota bacterium
GGTGATATCACCCACACCAGCAGCGGTGCCACTCAGGTGGATCAAGCCGTAAGCGGCACGGTTAGTGAAGTGCTGCCAGAAGGTTATTTTGTAGATTTTGAAGGACCCGGGGAAACGAAAACTGCCTATGCTTCGGGCACGGTTAACCTCAGCGGGCTTGATTGGGATATGACGGAGGCAGTGATTGGAGATTTAGAAGATGAGGTAATTGAAGGCACTCGTAGTGCACGGTTTAGTGGAAAGAACACATCTTCAATGACCATGCTGCAAGATAAAACCGGCGGTCTGGGTACTATCAGTTTCAAATATAGAAAATTCCGAAACGACGCTCAAGCAGACTGGAAAGTGGAATACAGCACCACCGCAGGTGCCAGCTGGATTCAGATTGGAGACAGCTTTACCGCCACGTCCACAGTGCAGACCTTCTCTGAAACAGTGGATGCACCCGGCAACGTACGCGTCAAGATCAGCGTTGTCGGTACCCCAGGCACCAGCAACAAACGTATGAACCTTGATGATATCCTGATGACCAATTATGGTTCCGTGGTTCCCTTTATCAATGTCTCCGGCACCCTCAATGCCTTTGCCACAGAGGTTGGCATCCCCTCCATTGCCCAGACCTACAGCCTCTCCGGTGACAATCTCACCAGCAATATCCAAGTTGCCACACCTGCCGGTTTTGAGATATCCTCAAACGGCAGCACCTACAGCAACAGCCTTTCCCTCTCCCCTAACTTTGATGGCAGCGTTTACGTGCGCCTCGCTGGGACCACCCTTGGCGACTACAGCGGCAATATCACCCACAATAGCACGGATGCCCAGGAAGTGATCCTGCCCGTAAGCGGTGAAGTGTATGAGCCCGCAGAGCCGGGAGACCCCATAGTGCTGTTTGTGGAAGACTTTGATTATCCTGTCGATACCATCCTTGAAGACACCGGTGGCTGGCTGGCACACTCTGGAACCAACAACCCCGTCATGGTCGTGGATGGAAACCTGAGCTATGCCGGCTATATTCAAAATGCAGGCAATATGGTAGAATTGATTGCCACAGGTCAGGACGTGAACCACACCTTCGCTCCCCAGACCGAGGGCAGTGTTTATGCCGCTGTGTTGATCAATGTGGATAGCGCCCAGGCAACTGGAGATTACTTCATGCACTTTGGTCCGGAAACAATGACAAGCATCTTTGCCGGCAGAGTATTCTTGAAAAAAGACGGTGATAGCGATAACGCCTTTATCGGCCTCGTATATAGCTCCGGTGCTGGCGCAGTCACCCAATATACTACTACCTCCTATCCCTTTGGCAGCACCATCCTCCTGGTGCTCAAATATGACATCACCCCCGGCGAAAGGAACGACGTCACCAGCCTCTTTATCAACCCCACCCCCGGCGCCCCTGAACCCACGGCAGATTTGATCAGTGCCAGTGGCTATGCCTCCGCACCCGCCGACCTCGTCTCCGTGGGCAGCTTTGGCTTGCGCCAAGGTAATGCCAATAATGCAGCAGTCCTCGGCGTTGACGGCATCCGTATCACCAACGACTGGAACCTGCTCTGGACCACTGACATGCCCGACCAGCCCATGATTTATGTGGAAGGAGAACAGGAAGAACCCCTGTTGTGTGTGGTGGGAACACCCTCTGAAGAGTATTTTGAATACACCCTTTATGGTGAACACCTCAGTGGACCCATCACCATCACCGCCCCGGAACACTTCCAGGTGACAACCGATCCCGAAGGTACCTGGGCAGACCAGATTCAAGTATCAGCCGCCTTCAACGGCTCCATTTACGTGCGCATCTATGCCAACGTATTAGGCGAACACTCCGGCAACATCGTCCACAGCAGCACTGGCGCAGACAATGTGAGTCTCCGCATCGAAGGTGAAGCCCTCGCTCCCTTGGTGGGATGGGGCTTGATCAACAATATGGGCACCTTTGCAGCCGATTATGGCGAAGATTCAAACGTGCAATCCTATAGCCTGAACGTGACCAACGCCCAAACTGCCATCGACATCGAAGTAACCAGAGGTCCCTTCGTGTTCTCAAAAACCTCTGCCACCGGTCCTTGGACCGCCGAAGATACATTGCCTGCCAATTTCAGCGGCAATATCTGGGTAAAGATGATTAGCACCCGCGATGTGGAAGTGACTGGTGAAATCACCCACGAAACCCTCAACGCCAGCCCTCTGGTTATTGATTTGGAAGGTGTGATCTATCCTCCCACAGGGGATTTTGCCCAAGACCTCTTTATCTCTGAATATGTGGAAGGCAGTGGCAACAACAAAGCCCTGGAAATCTTCAATGGAACCGGCATGAGCGTGGACCTCAGCAATTATCGTCTGCTGCTTTATGCCAATGGCAATAGCACACCCAATAACATTCATAACTTGAGCGGCACCTTGGCTCACGGCGACGTGATAGTATATGTGCACGGCAGTGCTGGTGCTGCGCTTGCCGCATTGGGTGATGAAACTTCCAATGCCACAAACTTCAACGGTGATGATGCCATCTCCTTGCAAAAGCAGGTGGACGATGATTGGATTGATATCGATATCTTTGGTGTGATTGGTGAGGATCCTGGTACAGAATGGACTGCTGATGGCGGCTATTCCACCCTGGATAAGACCCTGGTGCGTAAAGCATTCGTCACCCAAGGCGTTTCCGTCAACCCCTCCGGTCACGAAGAGGGTTCCCCCTCCGGATTTGCCACCCTTGCCACAGAATGGGATGTGTATCCACGTGATACCTTCGAACATCTGGGCTTCCATATCTTCGCTCCCGGTGGAGACCCTGTGGCAGAAACTCCGCAGATCAGCCCCGCAGGCGGACTCAAGACAGACCCCATCTATGTGA
>JAAYJN010000024.1 GCA_012522935.1 Candidatus Cloacimonadota bacterium
GCACGGCGCCCACGGTGTTTCCGGTCTCCGTCATCAAGAGAGCTTCGGCGGAGAAGTATCCCAGGAAGAAGTTGGTTGCCATCTTTTCCCTTACCATGATTCCATTCACGCCTGCCACATAGGCAAATTGCGAATTGGTGAGGAAGAAGATATTGTTTTTATCATAGCTATCCGGGCGTCCCACGGCATAGTGTGCATCGCGCACTATTTCTTGCACCACGGGCAACACGATATAGTCATATGCGGGCACGATCATCCGTGTGTCATATTCGGCAGCACGCTTTGCCACCTGAGCTAAGATGCTCATCGATGCCAGGCTAGCAACGTCTGCCAAGCCTCCGCTGCCCATGCAATACAGCATCGGCCGTCCCATTTCGGTGGCGCGTCCCACGGCGTTATCAATCTCATCCAAACCGGCGATGGGGCGGATATACAGGTCTTTGCCCCTCTTTGCCATCGTCACAAAGGCTACCACCAGGGCGCCATATATCAGCACGGCAAAGAGCGTGGCATATTTATCCTTGGAAAACCAATTGGCTACCGGTATATGGAAGTTGATATCTCCACTTTTGGTGGTATCAGGATCGGAGACTTTATAAAGGCCATGACCGTCTGTCTTTACCACTTGGTAGCTGTGATGGCGGCTTTCCGCTTCTCTCACAGAGGCGATGTATCTCATCCAGGCAGAATTGCCTTTGCGTTTCAGGGCTTCTTGCAGCATGGGGTTTTCCTGATACAATGCCCATCTGGCTTCCAAGCCTTCCAGCTCTGCCTGCGCTTCTGCCAGCAGTTCGGCATCGGTTTCGGCATCCAGCTTGGCAACCTTGGCTTTGGCTTCTTCAACCTCTTTTGCCAGATCATCCAGCGCCCTTTGCTGTTCATCACGGAAGAGGCTTACGTTGATCAACATTTCTTTGTCTTTATCAAAAGAAAAATCTATCTGGGAGGGGATAAGCACGGCGTTTTTGGCTCTTTCGCCTTTTTTCAAGGCTCTTGCAAAGCGCTGCCCACCCATATAGGTATAGAGGGTGTCATTCTTTACAAAATTGAAGCCTGCCACACCGCGGGGGATGCGGGAGACGTAGGGGATGGTGACGTCCAGGCTGCCGTCAAAGGATGTGTTACGCTTCAGCAGGGTATAATAGGGGGAGCGCACGCCACGGCGATACACCACGTTTTGGATGTGGGATACATCCACGCCGTTGCGCCATAGCTCTTCGCCCGGCATCAGCGTCATCATGTCTTTATCCCATCTCAGCTTTTGAGCCAATTCATAATTCTCATATCCCTCACCATTTCCCTTCATGGTGATCTTCACATCCAAACCCTGGCGATAGTCATAGCCATTGGGGATATTCAGTTTCAAAGAGAAGTCTTGGTAAAACTCGTTGATTACTATGAAGGGTTTGGTTTCTCCGGGAATAAAGAACTGGAAGTAGATATTGCTCAGCTTCTGGATTTCCGTCTTATTCAGCTGATAGTTTATCTTCAGCTTGGTATTATTTTTATTCAAAGAGGTGGTTTTGGTCACAAAGGCGATGGGCAAATCCCAGATCACGGAAAGGCGATCCCCCTTGTCATTGGGCATATCCACCGTGCTAAAGAGAGGTTTGGGAGGCAAAGCCGAGCTGTCTGTGATGCGCGCCTCCACCAGATGGGAAAATGAGCTGCCTTCTGCCTTCATCAGCTGGATGGCAAAGCGAGAGTTTTTTACCTGCTCGGTGGTCAAATCCGGCATGGGGATCGTGGTATAATTTGCCAAGGCACCACTGCCCACCAGTCCCATGCCAATGGGATGGGATATCCCTTCCGGTATTGCCACTCCGCCTTTTACGGCGTTATATTGATCGCCCATTGTGGAAGGTATCATGTGCAATTGATATTGGGCAATGCCAGTCTTTTGCATTGGATAATCCCACTCAAAAGTGAGCTCCTTGGTATCTTCCAGCCAGTTTGCATACAATGCGGAGGCAGGCTCTGGGGGATTGGGCATGGGAATGGCGCCCACGGGCTCTGCATAGCCCTGAAATTGGTCTCGCTCATTCACCGCCACCACGCTGTAATAATAGGTCTCTCCAGGTTTCAGGGTGGCTTGCAGATTTTGGTGTTTAAACTGATATCCCGCATAAACCGTGCTATCCTCCTCATCCGCGGAAAACGCCTTTACCCCTCTATAATAGAAGGGAGAGCGCTCCACGATGGAGTATACGTCAAATTTTTCGCTTAGCCGGGCTGCCAATTCCATATCCCGCGGGATCTTGCGGTATAGGGGGCTCTTGGCATCCTGCTGCTTTTCCTTGCGCAATTTGCCGGGGGAACTGATATCAATAAAATCACTGCCATCAGAATCATAAAAAAACATCCGGTCTGCAGCCACACCGGTGTTTACGTTCACTTGAACCGATTGCAGGAAAAACAAGGTGTCCGGATGAACACCCCGATAAATGCGGTATTCGATGATTCGCTTGCTGCGGTGCAGTGGCTTCCAACTGATAATCAGGCCGCTGCCGTCATCAGCAGGAAGATCGTCCACTTGCAAATCTTCCACCACATTCTTTTTCAAAGCAGGTTCCTTCTGCGCTATGACAAGCCCTGCGGCTGCCACGAACACAAACAATATCAACATTCTCAATATTCGGTTTGATAACCTCATACACTATCTCCTGAATGGGATTGTAGTTAAAATAAAGCTTTGTGGCATA
>JAAYJN010000025.1 GCA_012522935.1 Candidatus Cloacimonadota bacterium
CCCATAATCTCCGGGTTGCTCTTGAAATATCTGCCTTATTTCAACAAATTCCGCGTGCCCTCGATGATCTTGACGATGGTGCAGATAAATGCCGTGCTGTTGGCAGGTTTGGGGCTGGATGCCCTGAGAGAAAAGGCGGAAGCCAAGGAAGCAGCATACACCAAAAGACTCTTTATCTGGTTTTGGGTGTTGGGCGGAATCTTTCTAATCTGGCTCACCCTGGCAAAGGCGCTGTTGGGCGGCTTGCCCTTCACCAATGCGGCGGAGATTGCACAATATCAGAATGCCGGCAGAAGCGTTCCCGGGGATTTGCTTGCCACTCGCCTGGATATGATGTATAAAAGCGGGATTATCAGCCTGTTGATTGCCACCGTGGGTATGGGGCTGGCATATTTGAGGCAGATTGGCAAGCTGAAGCATGCGGTTTTCAGCCTGTTCATCCTGGTTGCTGTTTTCCTGGATTTGTGGATATATACGGGAGGTCACCTCAAGGATTTGCAGCCTGTAAAAATCTATGAAAACAGGTTTGAGGCTACGGATTATGAGCAGGTGATGATGGATGATGCCACTGTGCACAGAGTGTATCCCATTGGCAGAAGTCTCTTTGACGGCTCCGGCTTGCCCAAGCCCACCGGAGAATGGGCATATCATCACGATCTCATCAATGGCTATAGCGCAGCCAAATTGAAACGCTATGACGATTTTATGAAGCTGATAGATGGGGATGCGGAAAAACAGCGGATGGGAGAATTTCAAAGATACTTGGTGGGTATTTACGGGGCAGAGGATGGGGAACCAAGAGAGCTTCCCATGCCTGTGCTCAATATGTTGAATACCAAATACTTCATCCATCCCGGAGCCCTGCCGATGGATAGCCTGCTCACCAAAGTGCGCTATGCATCCTCCTCCATAAATGAAGATGTGGTGGTGTATGAAAATCTGGAAGTGCTGCCCCGTGCCTGGTTTGTGGATGAAGTGCGCCATGTGGCAAAGGCGGAGTCCATCCTGGACTTGATGGCAGAGGAAAGCTTTGACCCCCGCCGGGTGGCGTATGTGGAAAGCCCCATCGAGGGGGTTGCCAAGCCGGAAACCACCAAGGTGACGCAAACCAAAGCCGAGCTACACGAGCTGGAGTATAGTGTGAGCACGGATCAGGATGCCTTCCTGGTGCTGAGCGAGGTGTATTATCCGGCGGGCTGGAGCGCTACACTGGATGATAAAGAGCTGCCCATTTATCCTGTTAATTATGTATTGCGCGGGCTCAAAATCCCCAAGGGAGAGCATCAGCTGAAGCTGGTATTTGCCCCCGCTTCCTATAAACGCGGCATCACTTTGAGCCTCATCGGCATCCTCTTGGCGCTGATAGCCTTGGTGGGTGGTTTGGTGTTCAAGTATGTAAAGCGTCCTCAGCCAGAGCAGGTAATAAGCTGAAGACGGCATTTTCTGTGTGCCTCTTAGCTGCAAACGGCTTAAACTGTTGATAGCGTCACAAAGATTTAGGTTGACGCGGATAAGGGGATAGAAAAATGTGGATAACATACATAGCTCGGAGCCAGAACCACTCCTGTGGCGGGATGCGCAGCGCGCAAGCTCCTCTCAGGTTGGGCTGGATTTTGTTTTTCATTTTCACCGCCATAAATTCGTCTCTCTTGTTTGCCGCCAGGGCAGATTCCGATGAATATCAGGCGCTCAAGCGATATAACTTGCCTTCATCCGCAGTTGCATTTATGATGCTGGATGAGGAGGACGGCTTTTATCGCTATGAGGGTGAACCTTTTTCCGGAATCGCTTTTGAGCGTTATGCAAACGGTAACCTGCAACGAGTGATGTATCTGCATCAGGGCGTGCAGCATGGACCTATTTATATATGGTATCCCGATGCCAAACCGCAGATGAGTGCCCAATATCGTCAAGGGCGGCTGCGGGGGAGGTTTTTGGGATGGTATGCCAATGGCAAGGTATTATATGACATGATGATAGGTGCCAAAGGCTATATCGGTGACTATATGGAAGATGACACCCGCCTCTATGAGGAGGATTGGGGAGATTATGAACAGGAAGGAAGCGACAATGAGTGACAAAGAAAAGCTCACAGTAACCAGCTTTGCCAAGATGAAGCAGGCAGGCACCAAGATAGTGATGGTGACTGCCTATGACTATGCCATGGGGCGTGCCGTGAGCCAGACGGATGTGGATATCATCCTCGTGGGAGACAGCCTGGGGATGGTGGTTTTGGGCTATGAAACCACCGTTCAGGTGACAATGGCAGATATGATTAGCCACACCGCCGCTACTCGCCGGGGAGCCCCCGATACCTTTATCATTGGCGATATGCCCTTTATGAGCTATCATGATGTAACCAGTGCCAAGCTGAACGCCGCCGCCCTCATCGTGGAAGGTGGTGCCAATGCGGTGAAGCTGGAGGGCGGCAGCCCTTCGCGCATTGAGGCAGTGAAAGCCATCGTGGATTGTGAGATTCCCGTGTGTGGGCATATTGGGCTTACTCCCCAGAGCGTACACCGTTTTGGCGGGTATAAGGTGCAGGGCAAATCCGTGAAAGCCCATGATGATCTCATCCAGCAGGCAAGGCTATTGGAAGAAGCCGGAGCCTTTATGTTAGTCTTGGAAGGCATCCCGGAGCTTTTGGGCAAAGAGATCACCAAAGCCGTATCCATCCCCACCATCGGCATCGGTGCCGGACGCCACACAGACGGTCAGGTATTGGTATGGCACGACATGTTGGGCATGAACCCCAATGTGGCAAAGTTTGTAAAAGTATATGGAGAATTGGGGGCACAAACTGTGCACGCCCTCAGTGAATATGTAAACGATGTACGCGAGGGCAGTTTCCCCGCGGAAACACAAGTATATTACCCCATCAAAATCAGGGAAGGAAGTGAATGAAAGCAAAATTTGAACAATCAGAAGCAATGACGCCAGACGAGAAATTTAACGCTGTGGCAAGGCTGAGCCAGGCTTTGGAAGAAAACTTTATCACCTTGGGCGAGCTGCTCTCCGATATCAAGCGGGGCAAGCTCTTCAAATTTAAGGGCTATGGCACCTTCAAGGAATTTGTGGAAACGGAATATAAGATGAGCATCAGCTTGGCATCCAAGATGGTGCAGACCTTTGATCTTTTTATAGAAGAGATGGATGTGGACGAAATCTCTTTAAATGAGATTGGCTTTGACCGTTTGCAGATGATCCGTCCCCTGGTACAAAAGTCTGACTGGGGCGAGCGTGATGAATGGGTGGATCTTGCGAGTGAGCTTTCCACAGCGGATTTGCGAGAACACATCAAAGAGTATCGGGAACAGCAAAAAGAAGCCGATACAGACGTGAAGAAAGTGTATATAGATCAATATATGGAGAAGATGCTGGCATGGTTCAATTGCTCTCGCGCTGAGCTCAATTTCAAGCTTGCGCTATATTTTCAAGACGCAGATGCGGAAGCCGTAAAAAAGTTAGTGAAAGAACGGCAGCGTGCATTTGAGACAGAACTTCAAACTAATAAAGAGGATGCTCCATGAGGCAAATGAAAATACTATGGGTAGATGATGAAATAGATCTGCTCAAACCCTTTGTGCTCTTTTTGGAAGAGCGCAACTATGAGGTGGATACCTGCAACAACGGCACCGACGCCATCGAAAAGGTGTTGGAAACAAAGTATGACCTCGTAATCCTGGATGAAATGATGCCCGGCTTGGATGGCCTTGCCACCTTGCAGGAAATCAAACGCATCAACAGTGCCATCCCCATCGTGATGGTAACCAAAAGCGAAGAAGAAGGGCTGATGGATAAAGCCATCGCCTCACAAATATCTGATTATCTGATCAAACCCGTGAATCCCAGCCAGATTATCATGGCGATCAAAAAGATATTCCAAGCCGATGAGATCAGGGCAAACCAGATGGGCGAACAATATGCCCGCTATGTATCGCAGCTGAATCAGAGGCTATTCGACAGCCCCAACTGGGAAGAATGGGCAAATATCTATCGTGATATGGCAAATTGGGACCTGAGAATCGATGAGGTGAATGACGAAGACCTGCGCCAAACCCACTTTTTGGAAAAACGCAATTGTAATACGGAATTCACAAACTTCATCGAGCGCAACTATCGCAACTGGCTGGTGAGCGACGACCGCCCAAACCTCTCTTTCGATCTGGTATCACAATATATCGCCCCTCATTTTGATGAGGGCGTACCCATCTACTTTATCATCATAGACTGCATGAGGCTGGATCAATATCTGGCTATCGAGCCCTATATCCAGGAGCTCTTTGACGTGGAGCTGGACCTGTATTACTCCATCCTGCCCACGGCAACGCCATTCTCGCGCAATTCCATCTTCAGCGGGCTCTTGCCCATTGATATTGCCAAGCGCTTTCCTGAATACTGGGTAACCTCCGGAGAGCTGGATAACAGCCGCAACCGCAATGAACACCAGCTGTTGGATGAACACGTGAAGGAACTTGGGTATCAGCTGGACCCCGCCTCCAAATATGTGAAGATATTCAATATGGAAGAGGGGAACTTTGTATTGCGCAAGATTGAGACCTGGAACAAGGAAAACCTGGTGGTCTTGGTGTATAACTTTCTGGACCTCCTGGCGCATCACCGCTCTCGGGATAAGATCTTGCAGGAAACCATCCCCCACGAGGAAGGCTTGCGCGCCTTCACCAAACACTGGTTTTTACACTCCGCCCTCTATGAGGCGCTGCGCCTGATTGCCAAACAGGATGCCATCTGTGTGATTTCCACAGACCACGGCTCCATCAAGGTAAACCGTGCCACCCAGGTGGTGGGAGATCGCGATGCATCCGTAACCGTGCGCTATAAAGAAGGCAAAAACCTGACGGCAAACGACCGCCATGCCCTCTTTGCCAAAAAGCCGATGGAATATGGGCTGCCCTCCAAGAGCATTGTGGATAACTTTATCTTTGCCAAGGATGATTACTACTTTGTGTATCCAAACGCCTACCATCAGTATCAACGCCAGTATAACGGCACCTTCCAGCATGGCGGCGTATCCTTGGAAGAGATGGTTTTGCCGGTAGCCACCTGCCGGCCCAAAAGACGGAAATAAAGGGTGATGGCAATTTGCTCTTGCCATCTGCCAATAATGTGAATAATATATAATCAGGACTGCAAAGAACAAAGAGTCCCAAAAGCGACTCTGGATTATCAGGCCAGCTTTTGGGGCTTTTTTGTCTTGCAAATAAATGATTAGATAGGAAACACAAACATGAAAAAGATATTTGCACTTAACACCCTTGAAGATACCGCCGCTCTGGCAACATACCTCACTCCGCTCATCAAATGTGGAGACGTGATCCTCCTCTATGGAGAGCTGGGCGCTGGCAAAACCACCTTTGCCAAAGAGCTGGGCAACGCCCTGGGCATCACCGACGAAATCGACAGCCCCTCCTTTATCCTCTTGAAAGAATACCACACCGGCATGCTGCCCCTGTATCACCTCGATCTGTATCGCATGAAAGAAGAGGATGAGCTGATGGACCTGGGAATATTCGACATGATAGAAAGCGGAGTGACCCTGATAGAATGGCCGGAACTGGCAGAAAATCTATTACCATACAAAAACCTCAGCATCCGTTTTGTGTATGATGGGGACAAGCGTTATGCAGAAATCAGCGGAGATGACCGCTTTTTGGATCATCTGGATTAAATAAAACTTAAGGAGAAATACCAATGCTTGCTTTTATCAGTTGGCTGCCCATAGTGGCAATCGTGGGTATAATTATTTGGGAATTGGCCAGTAAGGAGCGCGGCATACAGCGCAGCATCATCATTGCTTCCATTGCCTTCATCGTGGGGCTCACCGCTTTGGGCTCAAACTTTATGCAAAGCAGAATGCAAGAACGCACCCTGCGCGTGACAGGCTATGCCAGCAAACAATTTGAATCAGACCTTGTAAAGTGGAGCCTTTCCCTGCAAAAGACTGCCTATATCGACGAGCTGAAGGATGCATACAATTCGCTTTCCAAGGATATGAACGATTATAAGGCGCGGCTCATCAAAGCAGGATTTGAAGAAAAGGATATCAATATCCAGCCCCCTACAAGCTCTGGAATTTATAGCGATTATGGGCATCTCACCTCGTATAGCGTTTCCCAATCCCTATATCTGCTCTCGTCTGATATCAGCAAGGTGGAACGCCAGGCGCTGGATCCCTCCTTCTTTGCCGATAGAGGGCTGCTGTTGCAACGCTCTGATTTGGAGTATCTGTACAGCAAACTGCCGGAGCTGAAGAAACAACTGATAGCCGAGGCCACCACAGACGCCATGGACCGCGCCAAGGAAATAACGGGAGCCTCCAAAAGCAAGCTGGGCAAGCTCAAATTTGCCCGCGCAGGAGTATTTCAGATTACGGAGCCCTACTCCACGGATGTATCAGATTATGGATATTACAGCACGGATACGCGCTCCAAGAGCATCTCGGTGACCGTGGCTGCGGAATATGACCTGTAGGTGGGTAAGCAGAGGTTAGAGGCCAGAGACCAGGGTCGCAGCGCTAACGCAGCCTGAAACCTGATCCTTGCCTGTTAACCACCCTTGTCTCTCCTTTGTCTCGGCAAGGGTGAGACAAGGGTGGTACAAGGGTGGCTAATGGGCAAGTGCCTGACCGGAGGCTGGCTTAGGGTGTTAGGTGTTAGATTTTTGAGTTTCGCCAATGCCAAACCTATTTTGAGTTGGTGTTTCCTTCTTGTTTAATCGCGAGCGGTAGCGAGCTCCTTAAAGAGTCTCGACAGAGACGATATCCCGGGGCAACTCAAGCTATAGCAATATGTTACTAGTCTCGGAGAGACGGCATTTTTGGCTCATTGTGCGAGCTATAAGGGATTTGACAAATTCAAAATGGACTCGGCTTTAGCGAATGTCCTAACACCTAAAACCCAGCACCTAACACCTGCGCACTTGCGCGCTATGACTGCGGCGAATATATTCCTGTGATATTCCCAAAAACGGCTTAGATTATCCAAGAGACTATAATAGCAAGGAGTACACAAATGAAAGGCAGACTCGTTAGAAACAACATTTACATGGTGGGTGTTCAGGATTGGGGGCGGCGTCTATTCGACTCGCTGATTCCCCTGCCCGACGGCACCAGTTACAATTCATATCTTATCAAAGGCTCGGAAAAGACGGCGATTATCGACACCGTGGATCCTCCATTTGAAGAGGAATATCTGGGCAATCTGGAAGGCGTGGACAAGGTTGATTATATCATCACACTCCATTCCGAGCAGGATCACTCCGGTTCCATTCCTGTGTTGATGCAAAAATATCCCCAGGCAGAGGTGATATGCTCCCCCAAGGCCAAGGATTTGTTGATAGAGCATCTTTTGATTCCGGAAAACAAGATTCGCACCATGGAAGATGGGGAAACCCTGTCTTTGGGCGATAAGAGCCTGCGCTTTATTCACACCCCGTGGGTGCACTGGCCGGAAACCATGGTGGCTTATATGCCGGAAGAACGCATCCTGTTTAGCTGTGACTTTTTGGGCTCACACTGGACCACCAGCGATCTTTATGCCAATGACCATCCCGAAATATTGCTTGCCGCCAAGCGTTATTATGCAGAGATTATGATGCCCTTCCGCTCCATGATTCGCAGCAATCTGCAAAAGATAGGCGAATTGGATATCGAGCTGGTGGCGCCCAGCCACGGTCCCATTTGGGATAACCCCAGCACCATTATCGATGCCTATACAGAGTGGTCTTCGGATGAGGTGCAAAACACCGTGGTGATCCCCTATATCTCCATGCATGGCAGCGTGGCCAAAATGGTGGAATATTTTAGCAAAGAGCTGATCGCCCGCGGAGTGAAGGTGGAGCTGTTTGATCTGGCAGTCACTGATATCGGCAAACTGGCGATGTCCCTGATAGATGCCGCCACCATCGTGATCGGCACCCCCACGGTGCACGTGGGTCCGCATCCCATCGTGGCAAATACCGCCATCCTTGCCAATGCCATCAAACCCAAAGCCCGCTTTGCCGCTGTGATCGGCTCCTATGGCTGGGCTACCAAAGCGGTGGAATACCTGGTGGCACTGATGCCCAGCCTCAAATTTGAGGTATTGGGCGCCGTGATGTGCAAAGGACAGGCAAAAGAGCCCACCCTCAAAGAACTATCCGATTTGGCTGATTTGATAGCCGAAAAACACAAAACCATATAGACCACATTTCATTTTGGTCTCCTCAAAGAAAAGGGAGCGTGAGTGGCAAGAGCCGCTTGCGCTCTTTTATTTTGGAATAAAAAAGCGGGAACCGCCTCTAACAAAGCGATTCCCGCCAAGGGTTTGTATTTTGGGTGTTATTTCATGAAGGGATATTCAAAATCCACGGGGGGATTGAAGTTTTCTTTGATGGAGCGGGCGGAGATCCAGCGATAGAGGTTGAGGGGTGAGCCCGCCTTGTCGTTTGTGCCAGAGCCTCTGGCTCCGCCAAAGGGCTGTTGACCCACGACGGCGCCGGTGGGTTTGTCGTTGATATAGAAATTACCGGCACAGTGACGGAGGGCGTGGGTGGCGGCGCAGACGGCTTTTCTATCCTGGGCAAAAACTGCGCCGGTGAGCCCGTAAGGGGAGGTGGTATCGCAGAGGGTGAGGGCATCTTCAAAATCTTTGTCTTCATACACATACACGGTAAGCACGGGGCCAAAGATCTCTTCCTGCATGGATTTGTAATGGGGGTTTTCCGCTTTGATGATGGTGGGTTCCACGAAGTAGCCCTTGCTGTCGTCACAATTTCCACCCCTCAGGATGCTGGCATCGGAGGCGGCTTTGGCGTGGTCTATATAGCCTTTGATGCTGTTGAAGCTGCTTTGATCGATCACGGCATTGATGAAGTTTGAAAAGTCTTGCACGTCGCCCATCTTCATGCGGGGCATCATCTCGTCCATATATCCCAGCCACTCTTTGTAGATGGATTGGGGGATATAGAGTCTGGAGGCGGCGCTGCACTTTTGACCCTGAAATTCGAAGGCACCACGCAGGGATGCCACTGCCAGGGCTTTCACATCAGCGGAAGGATGGGCAAAGATAAAGTCCTTGCCACCGGTTTCTCCCACCACTCTGGGGTAGATGCCATAATGTTCCAGATTTTCGGAGGTGCGCTTCCAGATGCCATTAAAGACGGCGGTGCTGCCGGTGAAATGGATGCCGGAAAGATGGGGGGAATCGATCACAGTATTGCCCATCTGAGCGCCGGAGCCGGGGATAAAGTTGATCACGCCATCGGGCAGACCGGCTTCCTGGAGTATCTTCATGATATAATAACCGCTATAAACGGCGGTTTGGGCGGGTTTCCACACCACGGTATTGCCCATCATGGCAGGCGCCGTGGGCAGGTTGCCGGCGATGGAGGTAAAGTTGAAAGGCGTGATGGCGAAGATGAAGCCTTCCAAGGCGCGATATTGGGAGCTATTCCACTCACCCTTGGGAGATACGGGCGGCTGCTGTTCATAAATCTGCTGGGCAAACCAGGGGTTGAATCTCCAAAAATCGATCAATTCACAGGCGGAATCTATCTCGGCTTGGAAGGGGTTTTTGCTCTGACCCAACATGGTGGCGGCATTCAGGATATTGCGGTATTTGGTGGAAAGCAGCTCGGCTGCCTTCAGGAAGATGGCAATACGGTGATAATAGGGCATCTCCTCCCATTCGCGCTTGGCTGCCAGGGCGCTATCGATCGCCATCTTGATCTCTTTTTCACCCACCTTGTGGTAAGTGCCCAGGATATGCTGATGCTCGTGGGGGCAAATGCAATTGGCAAGATTGCCGGTGAAGACCTCTTTGCCGCCGATGAGAGCGGGGATCTCGATCTGGCTATTGTACATCTCTTTCAGGGTGGCCTGAAGTTTGTCACGCTCCGGAGTGCCGGGAGCATAAGGGAAAATGGGTTCGTTTTTGGGTTCGGGAACCTTAAAAAACATCTATCTCTCCTTTTTGGTTTATTCGCAAGTGTTTTTAACTGCAATTCATGGCTTTACACCAGTTTACCCACAAAAAATGATGGGGCTGGGATGTCAAGAAATATCGCCAGCCAGCCGCTGGCTGCTGGCTGAGGGGTTAGAGACCAGAGGCCAGAGACCAGGGTGGGCGGCATTCTGCCGCAGGGAACTCGCTTCGCTCACGGCTGGGCGGTCACGATGTTCCTTTCTTGCTTCATGTGGTTGTGATGCCGTTGCGATACCCAGCAATTTGCTGGGAGAGGCAACGGTATCGCAAGCGTATCTAATAGGGAAGGGAGGCGAATCCAGCAAAAGAAAGTGCGCAGCTACTGGAATCTGATAACATTTTTTTTCAAAATTGATTAAAGTTCTTAAGTTTAGTGCAGCCTACCAGACTCCCTTTTTTCCCACTCCTTGCCTGTTAACCACCCTTGTCTCTCCTTTGTCTCGACAAGGGTGAGACAAGGGTGGTACAAGGGAGGCTAATGGGCGCTTGACTTACAGTTGGCGCCAAGATGCCAGTTGACACTTCTTTATATAGTATCTAATCTCCAATATTCTACGCACAGAGTAGAAAACTATATGATGTGTATCTTAATTTCTTTATTCAGTGTAATAATTAGTGAAATTCGCTTAATTCGTGTAATTAGTGGTTCAAAAGGGCGCTCTTCTGCTTCACAATCTTCTTGATACTGGACGTGGTGGGTGTCTTCAGCTGCAGGATATAGATACCTGCAGGAAGGGGCTTTCCAGAGGCGTCACAGCCATCCCAATTGTATTCCACAAAGCCTTTCCCATTGCCTTGGTACTCGTGAACGCATTGCCCCTTCAGATTGTAGATATTCAGCAGATACTGGTTGGCAGGTTCTTTGATGCCGATCTGGATGGAGACGGCATCTCGGAAAGGATTGGGGTAAACGCCATGTATGCCGGTGAAGGCGGGGCTTTGGGTATCATCAGGATTGGCTACTGGCAGGATTTGATATGTGGCTGTGGCGATAGTGCTTGAGATCCAGCCGTCCTTGGCTGCAATTGCCTTGATGGTGGTATCCTGGGTAATAGTGATTGGTGCTGAATACAGGGGGGAAGAGGAGTTAGGGATGCTTCCGTTGATGGTGTAGTGGATGGCGGCATCAGATATGCTGCTGTTGAGGGAGATTTCCACCATTTCTTTGTAAGAACCGGCAGGGGGATCGAAGGTGGGTGCGGGAAGGGTGCCGGTGATGATATACTCGGCGCTGGCTGTGGGACTGGGCAACCACCCGGTCTTGAACCCCTTTGCTTTGATTGTGGTTGTACTATTTAATGGCAGATGGATGGGGTTTGTATAGAGGGTGGAGGCTTCTGTGGGTTCGCTGCCATCGGTGGTATAACGTATCTGTGAACCGGGGGTAAAGCTGTTTAACACAATGTTTTGCTCAGTTGCATAGGTTCCTGCTGCCGGAGTGAAATAAGGGGCTTCAACAACGCCAATTATTTCATAGATGGCGGTGGAGATGGGGCTGGGCAACCAGCCGCTGAGATAAGCTCTGGCTTTGATGGTGGTATGGGTCTGCGGCGGCAGGTGGATGGGATTGGTATAAAGTATGGAGTCTTCTGTGGGATCGCTTCCGTTGAGGGTATAATATATCTGGGCGCCAGGGGTGGAGCAGTTTATCATGATATCTTGCTCCATGTGGTATGTTCCCGCGGGAGGGTCAAATACGGGGTCTGCAACGGTTTGCAAGTTGTTGCCGGCATAGATCAGGAAAAGCTCATCCGGCCAGGAGCCGATCATTCCGTTTACCTCGCTAAAGATGCTGGGATAAGCCGGTACAACCTCCTGGGCATCATCATCCCACACCTTGAAAGTGATCTCTTCATCATCGGTATCTGTATATATCAAAATCAGGCATCCAGCGGTATCTTCTATCACGGAGATGTCTTGCTTGCCGCGCAGCTCTTCCTCTCCATTCACCGTAACAAATGCCGCCAAGACATCGTTTGCGGAGGCAGGCAAGCCATCAATCGTCACTTCTGCCATCACGGTCATACTGCCGGTGAGGATTTCCGGCTCGTCCCAAGGGGCAATCGCCAACAAGGTACTACAAATCAGCGCCAACATAAGTATCAACAGAGCTTTCAGTTTCATATGACTTCCCTTTACTTCAAAAGCATCAGCTTCATCGTTTGCTGTTTTCCATCTGCACTCAGGCGGCAGAAATAGATGCCGGAGACCACGGCGTTGCCATGTTTATCCTTTCCATCCCAAGCGAGATGGTGGCTGCCGGAAGCCTGCGGTCCCGAGAGGAGGGTTCTGATCTTCTGCCCGCGCAGGTTGTATATCTCCAGCTTGGCGGGGGTGTGATCCTTGGCGATATCCACGCGGATGGTGGTGGAAGCTTGGAAGGGGTTGGGCCAGGAAGAAATCAAGCTTGTGACCAGCATGGGGGCATCGGTGTCCTGTGCTTTCAGCTGGTGGAAGCTGCGTTTGGCATAACTGCCTAATGTGGTGCCAGGTTGGCTAAGGATGCCAGGAGTAAGCTCTACCATTTCCCCTGTATCAGGCTTAAAGAGTTTGAAATCGATGGGTTCAGAGGCAGTCTCACTATACACCTGCAGCAGGGTTCCCAGCTTGTCTTCATGATGGATAACCGGCGCCAATCCGCGCAATTCGGCATTCACAAAGGCTGCCAATATGTCGCCCTCTTGTGCGCTGTCGTCCAATCCACACAGTATGACCTGGCTGTCGGATTTGACCAGCGGTGAGCCGTGATTTGCCAGGACGGGGATGTGTTGGGCTGGAGCTATCTCACGCGTGGACGCTGGATAGACAAAGGATACAGGGGTTTCCATACTGATCCAGTAAGCCCGTCCGGGGCTCATGGTGTGCAGGGTGTTGTATGGATTGCCGGGCTCATAGATGCCTTCCATGCCTTTCACCTGCAAGAGATAGGGGAAAATGCCTGTAAGGGCGGTGGTTGCCGCCATGGGCGTTTGGGGCAGATAGGCTGCCAGATTCCAGCCGGTATCGAGGGGGATGGGGGTATCTGATGGGATGCGCCTGCCCTCCACAGACCAAGTGGCGGAAGAACTCATCAAGATGTTGTATCCCCTGCCATCGCTGAAGGACGTGAGGCTGGAAAATGGATTGCCGGGGATGTAGGCTGCTTCGCTATCTTTGATCTGTATTAGATATGGCGCAAGGGAGCCTACCAAGGCGTCTATCGTGGGATCAGCCGGGGAAACGTTCAAGGATACCAGATTCCAGCCGGATTGCAGGGCGATATCCTGTGTTAAGAGGGGAATCAGGGTAATGATATTGGAAAAGGTAGCGGGAGATGCCTCTCCACCGGTGTAATAAGCTTTCACCGCCCAGCGGTAGCTGTTATAATCCACGGTATTCCAGTAGATATCCAGATATTCAGTTACGCTAATGGGAATGGGAGTGAGGGACACCCAGGTGTCCTCATTGTTTTCTTCTCCATGCACCAGACGCCACACCCTGTAGCCAATGAGGGCTCTGGAGGAGGGTGCACTCCAGCTGATTATTATGACGTCAAGATTCTCCTCAAGCGCCTGCACCTCTTGAGGTGGGAGGAGGATATCAGCAAGGGTAAAATCCTGTGTGGTGTTTTCTCCTCCCACGATAGTGACGCTGTGGCTATCGTCATAATAGCCCGGTTTGGAGGCGGATACAGTGTATGAGCCCATGGGAATATAAGGCAGACTGTAAGTGCCGTCTATGGTGGAAACAGTGCTGAAATCTGTGCCTTCCACGCTGATATAGGCGTCGGCAAGAGGCTCTCCGGCTACAGAGGCGATTCCGCTGAGACTGCCCAGAGCATCAACGTTTACCTCCAAAAGTTCTGTGGTATCATTACCGGGGTTTTGGTCACCGCTTAGAACTACCTTGCCATACAACACCTCTGCCCCTTCCGCAGTGGGCGTCCAGGGAACGGTGAAGACGAGGGTTTGCCCAGGCTGGATAGGAGTTCCGGATACTGATCCCACAAGGAGGTCATTTGCTCTGTAAAGCTGCACCTGGTAATCATCCTGGCTGCTTTGCCCCATATTGCTTACGGATATCTGATAATCAGTTGATATTCCTGCGATGGCACCGATATCTCCGGTTAGGGAAACTGCTGCCAAATCGTTGTCTATAACCTGGCTTGGGTATAGTTTGAGGACGGCTGCCTGTTGCACTGTGAAGTCGTATTGATTTGGATTGAGGTCGTTCAGGTAAAAGTAGCCATTATATGCTCCGCTCCAACCCCAGTTGAAATGAAAGTAGTTTGTACCTTGGTATCCATCCAACACAAAGGAGTGTCCTCCGGAGCCTTGTCCTCGATAGATAATTGGACGTCCCAGGTCCAGATCGTTTCTCAGCATGGATGCCCAGGTGGTGGCGTCGTAATCATTGGCACGGTAATAATATGCCTCACTGTTGTAGCGGAAATAATTGACCAAGGCGTGTCTGGCATCAGAGCTATATGCACCGCTGTAATCAACACCATACATCATATTCACCGCCACTCCACAGTGGTAAAGCAAGGTGGCTACATGAATGTTTTCCTGAGTAACAGAATTGGGCATCAAGCTCCAATTGTAAGTGGTTTCGCCGAAGTTTACAGATTGTGTGCCATAGCCATCTGCATGGTAAGATTTAGACCCATTACCGGTTATGGGATAATTCCACTTCTTCATCACCTGTGCCATGGCAGTTGCCACACAGCCTGCCCACACATGGCCTCCGGGACCGCTTGCAGCGGGCGGACATTGGGAATTATATGGCCAGCCCTGATCCCAGGTGGTGGCACACAGGGGCGCAACATCTCTGGTGATCACAAAGTCTGAAAAGTCTTTCTTTAGCAGCTTGTTCCAGCCAGGATCCACAGTCCATTCTGGATGGGAGCGGATTTCCCGCATGCTGCGGCTATACTCTCCCAGATACCAGTCTATGTGTGGAGGGATGTCTTCCACTGGGAAAGAGCCATCTGTGGAGTATCCCAAGACGGGGGCGGAAAGATCATCTGCCGCCACCAATACGAAGCCTCCCGGGGAGAGGTTGATAATATAAAAATCTGCGCGGATGGAGTATTGGCCATGGTAGGGACTAACCGACAGGGTTGTGACAGCTCTATTGGTCATACTTCCCATCAAGCCTTCCGCTATCTGGATGGCTGTATTTTCTTCCACTCTTTCTGCCAGAAGCGCCCAGCAGATGACGGAAATCAGAAGGACAATCGTCAGTTTCTTCATGAGAACCTCATTTTTGCATTATCAGCTTC
>JAAYJN010000026.1 GCA_012522935.1 Candidatus Cloacimonadota bacterium
ATATCGTACATGCCCATTGCCTCGTCTTCATCTATCTCCTGGTCATCTTCATACTGCAATTCACCCCTCAAATATAAAATTGCATCTTGGATGTCATAATAAAGCTGACCTTTGATCTGTTCCAGCATGGTGGCAAGAGCGTTGTTGATACCCAGATCTTGTGTAAATCCCACGGTAAACTGTAATGCCCTATCGTTATTAGGATACTGTAACAGTACTTTTTGATAGTAGCGCAAGGCAACGTTGATATCAAAGTGATTGAGATATTCCATCACATATCTAAAGTAGATTGCAAGGCCTTCGGGATGAGGGAATACATTGGCATTCAGATATTCATCCAGATCTTGCCAAGCGCCTTTATTCGCGAAATAACGCACATAGAATTCTATCATTTTCAATTCTTCGCCAGGAGCCATTGCCTGTGCCTTGTTCCGGTATTCCCATGCTTTATCCAGCTCGTTGTTGATGGCATAATAAGAGCCGGCCTTGGAAAAGGCTGCCGCATAATTCATCACCAAACGCTGCATGTTGTCGTCTTTATATACGCGTTTATCACCGATGGAGCGGTATTGATAAATCTCATCAATATTCTGGGTGAGGCGCACGATATCCACCTGCTCTTCATAGCCGGCCCGGGTGTGCACCACGCGGTTTACCATTCCTTCCGCTCTCACGTAGTCTTCAAAACCAATCATGCTTTCACAGGTGACGGCAAAGTAGATGGGGCGTTTGCCAAAGTTATCCTGTATAATCCGCATCACAGCTTTATCAGACATCCTATAAACGTATTCATTGGGGCGCCAGGAAGGGGTCTCTTCCAAAGGTATGGAAAAGCTCATCTCGGGATTGGCTGCTCCGGCACTTACCTCAAGATTGCGGGGAACAGGCAAATTGAACATATCGTCTATATTTTCTTCTGTCCAGTTAAACAGCACTCCTTCGCGATCCCGCAATTGGCGTATATACCAGGGGGTATTGAGGAGTGAGAGATTGGCTACCGTGACATCTTTGCGTATGCCCTTGAGAGTTTTATTCTTAAAATCCATCGCTATTTTGATGGCTGCCTGGCTCTGGGCATCAGGATAAACGTCCTTGGCGGGATAGGTGTGGGAAATGGCATGGGGATCGTGAACAGCCTGTGCATACCAGATGGGGAAGGTGTCGTTATCCCCATTGGTAAAGATGATGGCGTTTTCTTCCACAGAATTGAGGAAGTTAATGCCATAATCCAAGGCGATGTATTCACGGCTGCGATCGTGTTGATGATATTGTGTGGCCATATTGAAGATGGGCAGGATGCCGATGATGGCAACCACTGTAATCTTGGTGGCTTTGCTGTTTGCCAGTTGCATGAGGCCCATGGCACCGATACCAGTCCAGATCAAGAGCATATTGTAGCCCACCACAAAGAAGTAATCGCGATCTCTCACTTCCTGGTTGGAGAGATTGATCACAAACACCATGAGGATGGTGGTGCAAAGTATGAGTGAAAGCAGGTAAAAGAAGCTATGTCTATTCTTTTTAGCTTGCAGATACGCACCAAATACGGTCAACAAGCCCACGATGGCAGTACCGATGCTCTTGATGAACATCGCCGGAGTATTGACCCAGCGGGTAAGGGTCTCCAAATCAAAGAACTGCAGTCCCAAATAACGGAAGAAATGAAAGCCCATCTGCTCTTTGAAGAATGAGGCACGCCTGATAAAGAATGAGGTCTCGCCATATTGTTTGCGCAACACATAATCCATAAACATCTTCAGATTGCCGGGATGGCCTTCGTTGATGAAAGGTCTGTCTTCAGCTCTGATCAGGAGGTAGAGATGCGAGGAAACTCCCACCACCAATAAGGCCGCAGCCAACAGCCAGAGGCGGGGGTCAAATTCATCCCTAAGCTCAAACCACAACAGCAGAATCACTGTGAGGGCAAATCCCCATTTATCAAAATCATCTATCTGCAACCCATGCCCTATCGTGCCAAAGACGAAGTAGGCAAAGATAATTGACACGGTGTATCCCACCACTTTGGGCCAGAAGTTGGGCTTGGTGGTGCCATCTCTAAAGAGCGGATATACAACGATAAAGAGGATGGCGGGGGCAATTTGCAGTGCCGTTTGGTGTACACAGAAACCCAGGAAAAAGAGATAGACGATCAGCAGCAGCTCGTTTTGCCTATTCATATCCCTGCTATTTTGCACCCAGCGCAAGGTGAGCCAGATAATGAGGTTTACAAAAAAGACCAGACCGGAATAGACCTCAGCTTCAACGGCATTCATCCAGAATGTGAATGAAAATGCCGTAAAGAATGCCGAGATGCATCCGGCAAATACAGCTTCCCAAGGCTTGGAGCGCATCATACTTACCAATTGCACGGTAATCAGATAGGTAAACATCACCGCCAAGGCAGAGGCAAGCCCGGAGATAAAGGCGGAAATGACGGCATGGCTGAAGATGCCGCCAAAGAGTGTGACCAATGCCCTGCCAAAGATGATGTAAAACGGGCTACCCGGAGGATGAGGGACACCTAAGATGCTGATGCAGGAGGCAAATTCTCCACTATCCCAAAATGAAAGGGTGCGCGCCTGGGTGAGCATATATACAATAAGGGTGGCAAAGAACACAATCCAGGCTATGAGATAGTTTGTGGATGGCTTGATTATCTCCTGAGGACGCAGGAGGCTATCGTCCACGGGAAGGCGGGGTTGCGGCTTTTGATACTCTGTGCGTGATGCTCCTTGCTTCTTTTTTGCCATTTCACGCACAGTGCGGCTGTCAATCTTTTTGGTAGTATTCATTTTCTATTACTCCATATAAGGCAAAACATTAATCTTTCATGCCAGTTTTGGCTGCACTGGCGATTATCTGCTTTTGAGCTAAGAAGAAGAGGATGAGGATGGGCACGATACTAAAGGTGGAGGCAGCCATCAACAGGGTGGTTTGGGTGGAGGCTTCTTGGTTGAAATAACTGAGCCCCACTTGCAATACCCTTAGTTCCGGACGGTTGGTCATCACCAGTGGCCACATAAAGCTATTCCAAGAGCCAATCAGGGAAAATACCGATGCAGTGGCGATGATGGGTTTGGAGAGGGGCAGAATGATGCGCCATAGCATGCCAAAAGTGCTGGCTCCATCAATCATGGCGGCATCAAAAAGCTCTTTGGGCAGGGATTTGAAGTGCTGACGGAAGAGGAAGATGGTGAAGACATTCACACACCAGGGCACTATCAAAGCTTTATAGGTATCCAGCCAACTGAGTTTATCCAAGAGCATATAGCTGGATATCAAGTAGATGGGCTCCGGCACCATCATCATGCTGATAAAGAGCAGGAAGATGAAATTCTTGCCCTTAAACTCCATCCGTGCCAAGGCATAGGCAGCCAAAAAGGAGGTGAGCAGCACTCCTATCAAACTGGAGAAGGATACATATAGTGTATTGGCAAAATAGATGCCAAAGGGAACCTTATTGAAGGCTTTCTTAAAGTTATCCCAACTAAGACTTGGTTTTTTAATTACTTCCCTGATCTGACTGGAGGGTATGCTGAGGTATTCCTGTTCTATCTTGAGCTCTTTATTTAGTACGTGGACAACGGTGCTATCGCCCTTATCCATCACCACTAAGATACGCTTGCTCTGGATACCGTCTTCCCATACATGGTATTGCTCCTTGGGGATGAAGATGGCTTCGTTTTTATTGAATTCAGATTGGGTCATAAGCGAGGTGGAGATCATCCAAATAAAGGGCAAAATCATAAAGAGCCCAAAGATGGTGAGCAGGAAGTAAATAGTGGACATACGCAAGGTATTCGTCATCTTTTCCCCTCCTCAATAGTGAACATGACGCTCCAGACGTCTTTGCAGAATCGTCAGGAGCAGCAGGATGACAAAGAGGAAAAGTGCCACCGCACTGGCATAACCCATATCCAGGGCATCAAAGCCGCGCTCATAGATGTAATATACAATCAGCTTGGTGGTATTGAGCGGGCCGCCTTTATCCGTCATCAGATATACTTGGGAAAAGGCTTGGAAACTGGTAATGGTGGTCATCAATAAGACGTAAAAGGTGGTGGGGGAGACCAGCGGGATGGTGAGCTTGAAAAACTGTTTGAACTTGCTGGCTCCATCGATATCGGCGGCTTCATAGTAATCCTTGGGGATATTCTGCAAACCTGCCAGATAGATGATGGTATTGTAGCCCAATCCCTTCCAGATGGTAACGATGATGATGGAAACCAGCGCCAGTGAGGGTCCCGCCATCCAGGTGGGCAGCTGGAGATTGACGGTGTTTGCCAAAAGCTGGAAGATGCCCGTGCTTTCAGCCAACCATTTCTGGGGTGCAATTCCCACTATACCCAGCATCGTATTGGCAAGACCAGCCTTCTCTGCAAAGATGATTTTCCACACAATGGATACAGCCACCATGGAGGTGACGAAGGGTAGAAAATACATGATTCTGAAGAGGCTTTTCAGGCGCTTAATCTGGTTTAGCAAGGAGGCAAAAAGAAGGGGGAAGACAATGCTGGCGGGCACCACAAAGAGTACGAACCAGATTGTGTTTGTTATGGATTGCCAAAACACCTCATCCGCAAACATCGTGCTGTAATTCTTGACGCCAATGAAGCTGCCGCTGCCCGTGATTTCCCATTCAAAAAAGCCAATCACGAGTGACATAATCACCGGAATCGTTCTAAATAGAAACAGCAACAGCAGCGCTGGCAACACATATAGATAGGGCGAAATCTTCCATTGAGTTTTCATTTCACCACCTTATGGGGTTTGTTTTTTATGGGTGTAGTTTGCGGTATTCCTCGAGGCCGCTGCGGAAGACCTGCATGGCTTTTGTAAGGTCATCTTCGTTGAGCACATAAGCCAGGCGCAATTCATCCTTGCCCAAACCGGGGGTGGCATAAAAGCCTTCCGCGGGGGCAGCCATGATGGTTTGATTATCAATCTGATAGTTGTCCAACATCCAAATCACAAAGTGTTCGGCATCTTTGATGGGGAGCTTTACATTGATATAAAAAGCGCCTTGTGGCAACACGCAGACCACTCCGGGTATCTTTTGCAGTTCGCCATAGACGAGGTCACGCCGTCTTTGATATTCAGAGATGAGGGGACCAAAGAATTCATCACCGAGGCTCACGCAGGCATTGGCGGCAAGCTGATCCACGGTGGGAGGGCAAAGCCTGGCTTGGGCAAATTTGAGGGTGGCAGCCATTAGCGCTTCATTGCGAGAGGCAATACAGCCTATTCTGGCACCGCAGGCGCTGTAACGCTTGGAAACGCTATCCACCACTATTGCCAGCTCTTCCATGCCAGGTATTTGCAGCACGCTGGTGTGTTTGAGCCCATCATAGGTGAATTCCCTATACACTTCGTCTGATATCACAAAGAGGTTATGACGCTTTGCCAAGGCGCACAGGCGGGCGATATCTTCCTTGCTATACACTGTGCCGGTGGGGTTGCCGGGGTTGCAGATCATGATGGCACGGGTGCGGGGGCCAATCAAAGCTTCGATTTTATCATCCCCGGGAAGCTGGAAGCCTGTTTCAGCATAGGTGGTGAGGGCTTTGATCTTGATGCCAGCCATGGTGGCAAAGCCGTTGTAATTGGTATAAAAAGGTTCGGGAACAATCACTTCATCGCCAGCTTCACAGGTCACATACATGGCAAAGGTGACGGCTTCGCTGCCGGCTGTGGTGACGATGATCTGGTTTTCTTTGAGGTCTATACCGTTGTTTTTGTAGTATTGTACCAAGCCATCACGATAAACGTCCAGGCCTTGGGAAGGACCATAAGCCAGCACTTTATCAGAAAAGTTATGATACATATCAATCATCACCTGAGGGGTGGGGATATCGGGCTGTCCGATATTAAGATGATACACTTTCACGCCACGCTTTTTGGCGGCAATAGCATGGGGCATCAGCTTGCGGATTGGTGATGCCTGAATTTCAAGGGCACGTTTCGATAACTGCATTATTATTCCTCTTATAAATGTCTTTAAGCCATGTTTTCAAGGAGGCGAAATCAGACAAGTAAAATCTTTGTCCATAGTGGTTGTACATGGCTTTTGAGCTTGGATAAGTCACTTTGGTATCGGTTTAGCTATTCTTTCAGTGCGCTCATTGCCTCCGATAATGTCATGGTGGGCAAGTTGGCACTTTGCAGCCAGTCACACAGTGCCTCCAGCTCTGCAGGCGGACAATTCCCATAATAGGGGATATCATCACCCACACTGTGAAAGCCGATAATGATCAATGCTTCCTGATTGGCAAGCCCTCTCAAGATGCGGGCTTTCACCTCTTGCGCCGTCCAACCATCCTGAAAAGAGAAGTAGCCCAGATGTTTGCCATCCACAGGGGCTTGCATGGTGATATCATGGCTGCCGCGAATATAGCGATAATGCTGGGCAATTATGGGATAGTATTCACTGGGGCACACTCCAAAGGGAAGGGCAAAGCATTGGGGTGTTAGTCCCTTGGCTTCCAGCTGCCTCTTATCCTCCACAATCTGTCTTCTCGCCTCCTCCATATCCATTTCTGCTAAGTTGGCGTGGGAAAGTCCATGCGCTCCAGTCTCCCAATAATGTTCCTTTTCCAGGATCACAATCTGATTCCAATCCATCGCATAGCCTGTGCCCACCAAGCCACTATTAACAAAGCTGGTAGCCCTAATGCCGTATCTTTGTAAGATGGGCAGGGCGTTTTGGAATACGCTGTAATGAGCATCATCGAAGGTGATGCAGATGATGGTGGCAGGGCGCTCCACGGGTGACAAAGAGCAGGAGAGCAGCGCCAAACTACATATCAAAGCGCAAATCAGCCTGTAAAGCCAACGCATGACGTGATTCCTTAAAAGGACCCAAATGATGCTGATAGATCAAGCCCAGGTGACACTCCTTATAAAAGTGCCAATTAACCTGCAATCCGGGGCTATGGATGGATTCACCCATGAGCTTTTGCCAAGAATAGATAGGCATGATATCCACGGCGTTCCATTGATGCCTTAAAGCCAGATGCAGCCCAAGAAACTCTTTGGGGGCATACTCATTGTGCTGATACTCCGCCCCTGTCAGCAAGTCCCAACATGCTGCAAACCTCCACACGCCTGCTCCTGCCACAGCATATTCCTCACGAGCCGGTTTGTCTTGATGGGGCAAAACCTTCTTTGCCATCAGGTCTGCCTTGATATCGTGGGAAGGTGCATGATGCTGCCACTTTAGAATGCCAATTAAAGAAGGGGAATGCCAATGACTATCAGAGGTGCTGCCACGAATACCTGCCCCCAGAGTATGACTATTAGTTTGATACTCTAATTCAGCATTTACCATTGCCCTTGCGCTTTGATTGCCTCCGAATGCCAGATTGGATTGCCATGGTGAATGATTGAAGGTGTAATCCACTGAGTGCAGGCGGGTGGATTCCCACATCCAGCCCTGATATGCCGGATGCATCACATCACGTTCTGTAAACCAATAATCCCTTCCAATGCCAATCCCTTGTGTGCCCAAGGTGATGGTATGCCTCTCACGATGCCATGATATTTGCAGTTTGTTGAGCGTAGGCACAAACCCATCCACCTGTTCCCTGGCATCTATTTCACAATTGAGGCTCAGAGGTCCATAGCGCAGGCTATCCACGCCGATGGAAAAAAGATACTTTCCCTGCCATTCCAAATCCAGCCCTTGCCGATCGGGATACCACGTCCCCTGATAGCTGTTAGCTGCTTTTGCCCAAAGAGGAAGCTCCATAGCCACTATCGGCTGTAACCATATGCTCAACAGCATAATGGCCAGCAGCACTCTCAAGCTAAGCATCTGGTGTTTGAAGCCGAATTACTTTTTCGGACTCACACCTTCTCTGATGATTTGGCGGATGCTGGTTATCAGGGGCTGAATATCCAAGGTTTCCTTGCTGATCAACCATTGAGACAGCACCATATCCATAGCGCCCACCACCAGATAAGCCAGGGCATCCACATTGAATGCCTTGATACGCCCGGTACTGATCGCATCAGAGAAGATTTCGCGCACATAGTCCAGGTAGTAGTTGATGGGATTAAAGGAGGGATTGCGCTGGTAAAAGCTCTCACTTTGCCGCAGCTCCACCACCAGGAACCTGGCGATATAGGGCTTGCGCTCCACCAAGGTGGCGTGATGCATAAAGAAGGAAAAGAGTTGCTCCATGTGGTCTTCTTCCTTTGAGCTGCGATCCTGCACTTGTTTGATCTCGTCGTCGATGGTCTTTTTTATACAGCTAATCAAAAGGTCATCTTTGTTTTTGAAGTAATTGTAAAGCGTGCCAATACCCACTTTGGCTTGAATTGCCACATCCGACATTGTGGTCTTGGCATACCCTTTGGATGCAAACACGCGAACTGCCGCATTGAGTATCTTGGCTTTGTAGTCAACTGGCATCACGGTCTTTTTACGAGGTTTCGGGTATAGATACATAATAATCCTCCATCACTATCTATATCATACCAAGTATTTTTATCTTTATTATTATGTCAAGAGAATAGTTTGGCATTGCCTACACTGTATCTATTAAGGATATTCCCAGAGCATGCCGATGGCTATAATTTAAGGTTTATCATCATCGTTTTGCTGGGGATGAAAGTAGTCATACACCGTCTTTGCGGTTTTGATGCCAATACCTTTGATGCTGGTCAGCTCCTCTATGGAGGCTTTGGCAATTTGTTCCACTGACCCCAGTTCTTTGAGGAGCAGAAATTTCAGATGCTTGCCTACGCCAGGGATATCTTCCAGCTCGCTAAACAAGGTGCGTTTGGAACGCCGGGAACGGTGGAAATTGATGGCAAAACGGTGCGCCTCGTCCCGCAACGCTATGAGCAGCCTCAAAGCCGCAGAGGATCGGGGAAGGATGATGGAATCAGCCGCATCCGGGATAAACACCTCCTCCGCCCTTTTTGCCAAAGAGATGATGGGGATATCTGCATATTCATTCTCAGCCAAGATTTTCACACAGGCATTCAGTTGCCCCTTGCCTCCATCTATCACAAAGAGATCAGGCTTCATATCAGAATCTTTGGCAATCTCATCCAGATAACGCTGCAAGGTTTCCTGCAGGGCGGCAAAGTCGTCCTGTTTATCGATACTGCGGATGATGAAGTGTCGATAGCGCTTCTTTTTGGGCTTGCCATTTTCAAAGAACACTGCTGATGACACGGTATCCGAGCCCTGAATGGTAGAAATATCCATACACACTATCTTCCGGGGCAAGCGTGGCAGATTCAGCTTTTCTTTCAGCTCTTGAATGGGATAGATGGTGCGATTTGCCTTGCGCAGGTGAGCCAGTTTGCGCTCTTCCACCAGATGGAAGGCATTGCGTTTTGCCATTGCCAACAGCCTGCTGCGTTCCCCTCTTTGTGGCAACACCAATCTCTTTTGCAACCACTCGTTCAGCTCCTCATAATCCTGGGGCTGGTGGGGCAGCATTATCTCCTGGGGCAATTCCTCATGATCAGCATAATACAGCTTCAAAAATGCAGCCAAAACCTGTGCCTCATCGCTGTGCTCCACATTGGTCATGGGATAGCTCTCGGAATTGATGATGGCGCCGCTTTGCATCCTCAGCACCACACACACTGCCAGATTCTCCTCCAGATAACAGCCAATGATATCCGCACTGCGCTCATCCATATAATACACTGTTTGCCGTTTTTGGATGCGCTCGATGGCTATCAGTTTATCCCGGATGGCAGCCGCTTGTTCAAACTTCATTTCATCGCTCAATGCCTGCATTTCCTGCCTCAGATCATCCGCCACTTCCTGATATTTGCCACTAAAGAAAGCCAACACGCCTTTCACGATGGCGCCATACCCCTTCACATCGATCTTGCCAATACAGGGCGCCGGGCACTTGCCCAATTGATAGTTGATGCAAGCTCTGCTATACCTTATCTCATCTGCAGGGATTATCCGTTTGCAATCTCGCAAAGGGAATATCCATTCCAGATCCCTCAGGGTGGAGCGCAGTGCTCTGGTATCTGTGAAAGGACCAAAATACCGGGAGCCATCCTTCACCAAATCACGCGTAACCATTATCCGCGGGAAAGGCTCCTGCACAGTCACCCTTACAAAGGGATAGCGTTTGTCATCTTTGAGGTTGATATTATATTTGGGGCGATGCCGCTTGATGAGCGTGGCTTCCAGCAGGAATGCCTCATTCTCGTTATTGGTGATGATATAATCCAGATCGGCAATGTGTTTTACCAGTTGATCAGTCTTCAGATCATGCATCCCGGTCAGATAGGAGCGGATGCGGTGTTTGAGTGCGAGTGCCTTGCCCACATAGATCACTTCTCCACGGGAGTTTTTCCAGATATAGACCCCGGGCTGATCGGGCAGGAAGGCTATTTTCTCAGCTATTAGCGGCGGAACTTTTTCCATAGGGAATTGCGCACCTGATCCAGATATGGCAAGCGCAAAGCCAAGCCAATCAGATAAAAGAATCCAAACGCCAGCACCGTGAGGGCTACATCTTTCACCAGCGTCATCAGCTTGCCATCCACCACCCACAGCTCCCTGAGGAAATAGAGGGGAATCCACAGCAAGGCACAGATGGCAGCCGCCTTCAAGATATTGTTCCAGATACCGCCAAAATTAACCTCTGGCAAGCGCTTGCGTATTTGCCACAACAGCACATTATAGTTTACCAGTGCTGTGAAGGATGTGGAAAGAGCCAATCCACGATGCCCCAAAAACTGCATCAGTATAAAATTGAGCACGATATTGAGGCTCACCACAAAGGCGGCTATCTTCACGGGTGTGCGCGTGTCTTTGGAGGCATAAAACAGAGGTGTAATCGTTTGATTGAGGCTATAAAAGAGCAGTCCAATGCCATAATAGAAAAGAGCCTGCTGGGTCATCAAACTGGCATTATCATCAAATGCACCTCTTTGAAAGAGCAGATACACAAAGTCTCCACTCAACAGGAGAATCATCAGCGTGATGGGCAACATCACATAAGCCAATGAGATGGCGCTAAACCTCAGGCTTTCGCTCAAGTCATCATAGTTTTTATGGGTAATATGCCGCGAATACAAAGGCAAGAGAGCTGTCCCCGTGGAGATGGCAAAGATACCCATTGGCATGTGGATGAGGCGGTTGCCCAGATCCAGAGCCGTAATGCTGCCCACAGCCAAAAAGGACGCCATCAGGCTATCCGCAATAATATTTATTTCCCTGATACCAATGCCAATCATGGAAGGGATAAACCGCTTCCACATGGCTTCCAGCGCCTCACCCTTAAACTTGAGAATAATCTTGAAGCGATAGCCCACCTTGCGCAAATAGGGGAAGTTTACCACCGTCTGTAATATCCCGCCCACAAATACACCCCAAGCCGCCCAATAAACCAATGCCTCTTTTTGGGGTTTGAAAATAATCCAGGGGATAAAGATCGTGGCAAGCATTCCTATATTGAGCAGCGCCGAAGAGAGCCCTGTCATAAAGAAGTAATCGTGCGAATTGAGGATGGCAATCAGCGTGGAAGAAAGCCCTATAAAGAAGAGATAGGGCAGCATGATGCGGGATAAATCAATTGCCAACAGCTTGGTTTGTTCTGCCAAACCCGGATAAAATATACGCACAATCCAAGGCGTGAAGATAAGACCCAAGAGGGTGAGAATACTAAGGAAAAAGCAGAGCAGGGAAATCACTTGCAAGGCAAAGTTTATCTGCTCGCGCTTACCCTTCTTGATGCCAATTTCATTGTATAGTGGCACAAATGCCGTGGAGAGTGCCCCTTCTCCAAAGAGTGCTCGCAACAGGTTGGGAATCTTGTAGGCAACGATAAAGGCATCATTCAGCCACGTGGTGCCAAAAAAGTAAGCCATCACCGTATCCCGTATCAGACCTATAAAGCGGCTGATCGTCACAGCAATGGACATCATACTGATATTTCGTAATAGCTTCTTTTGAGACATCCTTATTTAGGCACTCCGATAAAGATCCTTCAGCGCATAAAAGCAATTCATCATGAGCAGACGCAGATTCACTTTGCCGGCTATTTTGCGCTGAAAATCCTCCAACAGACCCAAAAACTTCAATACATCTTCAATAAATATATCATCATCACGCGCCAGCTTCTTCAGCTCATCCAGTTTGTCGATATTGGTTATCTCTTCCGGATTGGAGCGCAAAACCGCTATGTCATTTACCAAAAACCCCATATAAGAAAGCAGGTTCTTGACAGATTCAGCATTCAGTTGGTCTTTGAGGGAATCAATCAGATTCACAAAGTCCAGCTCCTTATCACCCATCGCCAGTTCCATTATCTGGAAAGCCAGGTCTCGCAAGCCCTGGGAGCTGCCCTCTGCCACTTGTACGGCAGTCTTAAAATTCCCACTGCCAATACGGGCGGCAGCGCGAGCCGTGGGTTCGTCATATTCCAGCTTGTTGCGCAACAGGCTTTCCGTCACGCTTTGCGATAGCGGTCTGAAGTAAATTGGCTGGCAACGCGATAAAATGGTGGGCAAGAGCGAAGAAAGTCGGCTGGTGGTAAGCAGCATCACCGTTTTGGCAGGTGGCTCTTCCAATATCTTCAAAAAAGCATTGCTGGTTTGGATGTTCATCATATCTGCATTTTCAATCAGGCAGATCCGATAATTGGCATCAAAGATAGACAGGCTTAGCCTTTTGATGAGAAAGGCAACGCTCTCTCTGCGTATCTCCGTGGCTCTATTGAAGTGATATTGCAGCCAGGGCGTATCTTTTTTGTTTTGGATATAAGCCTCATAGCTATCCAGATTATCCCGGATTTCCCCTTCATCTGTCATCCGCAAATTGAGCGTGGGAAACAGATAGATAAAATCCGGATGATCCAGATTGAGCAGCCGGCGACAGGAATTGCATACACCGCAGGGACGAAATTCACTCTTTGCCAAACAGTTTAACGCCATTCCAAAATACAGGGCAGTGGTGAATTTGCCCACTCCCTCCGGGCCGTGGAATAAATACGCCTGAGAGACTCTGTCGTGCTCAATGGCAGAATGTAGTATCTGCAGGGCGTGATCTTGCCCCAAGATGTTTTTAAACATACTCACACAATCGTAATCTTGGAGCGGCCAGCCTCGTCGCTGATACTGTAGTTGAAGGATTTATCCACGAAGATGCTTTCATATTCAGATGCCAGAATATCATAAAAGAGGATATCGTGATATTTGCCGGCATGGAAAAACGCCTGTCTGCGGCTTCCCACCAGCTTGAATCCGGCCTTTTCAAAACAGCGAATCCCACGCTTGTTATATTCCATGGTATTCAGCTCAATGGAATTGAGGTTCAGGATATTAAAGCCAAAATCAAGAGTCAAGAGCGTGGCTTCCAGACCGATGCCCTGGTTCCAAAACGTCTTTTCACCTATAAAAATACCAAAGGAGGCAGTTCTATGGATGCTGTTAAGATTGTGCAATCCACAATTGCCAATTACCTTGTTGGTGTCTTTCTCCACAATGGAAAACACCACGTCTTTGCTGATAAGCTGTTTCAGCATTTCCCTCTCTTCCTCCACTCCCACCACTTGGGAATACAGGCTCAGAAAGGGTGCGATTTCCGGATCGTTAATCCATTCGGTATAGCGCTCCACATCCTCCAAAGAGATGGGGGAGAGGTAACATCTTTCACCGCTCAATTTGCGAAAGTATTTCATAATAAACTCCTTACGCTTGTATTGTGTCTGCAAGTCTGATGGCTTTCCAAACACTTGTATCATGCTCTGAAGTGGGCACTATCTGTCAAGGAAAAAGCCAGTTTGTTATGCTTCCTCCATATAAACCCTCACTAAAAATTGCAAATCCACTCACCAAAACTGCAAATCGCTATTTTGGGGGGATTTTTCATGGGCTGGCTTCGATAGTTACACTCACCAAAACAGCAAATTTATTTGACCTATTAAGCAGGCATAATTTTAGAAAAGGGTGTGTAATACAAATAACGTGGGAGATGCCACAGTTATCGAGATTGCGCCCGATGCCGATAGGCAATTTACCCGCTGTGCAGCGGTAGGGTTTCAGCTTCAAACCTTCATGTCTAACCAACTGGGCTTTGATTCGGTTCATCAGTGCGTCTGTCATAATGTCTCCTTGCTCGTGCTGTGATCTATGATCCGGAGCCAGAAAAGCATTGCCCTGTATGTTGACAAATCAGGATGTATAGCAATGCGACAGATTCTTGGGTTGACAAAAAATCAGGAGCCTGGATATTGCATTTTAATAACAGTGACTTAATCAGGATAGTAAAATGAAAGTAATCGACTATATCTCAATGAATGAAAAACGGTACGACGAGGTAATCGGATATATAAGCGAGCAGACTTCGCAGAGGTTCCGTTATCTGAATCTTTTTGATGATATCGCCAACGCCATTTTGGTAAAGCTGATCAAAAGCCCAGCTTCCACTGATCCCATGGAGATTCCAGCCGACTTTATCAAT
>JAAYJN010000027.1 GCA_012522935.1 Candidatus Cloacimonadota bacterium
CAGAGCGGTATTGGGCATGTAGTTGACAATGTTTCTGGAAGGAATGCTTGCCGGATTTATAGGAGTGGCAGCTTGATAGCGCAAGCTGCGGGCAGTGGCGGATGTGGCTATAAAACTGCCTCCGCTGGTATTACCCGGGCTGTTTTCCACTACCATGATGACCAGATTTTGGGTGCCATTATACGCGAAAGGTGCATCCAGATCGATCACCATCCAACCTTCTGTAGTGGGGAAGATGGGATTGCCGCTATATACTTGCGTATATTGATCCAGGGGAATCCAAACATGATTGGGAGAAGCAAAGGTATCCACGTCTGTATGTGTCATATAGACGCTCCAGTCATCATTATTCACGCCTGTATTTTTGGCATTCCAATAGTAGGCTATCTGTTCGATGCGCCTGCCAGATACGTTGATCATGTTGCGATCGTAAACGGTTTGGCTTACGCTATATTGTTGTCCAGGTTGGATGGGCACATAGTTCTGGGCTGTGGTGCCATCACCCATTATAACCAGGTTGGAAGGGCTGCTGGTAAAGCTCCAGATAGGACAATCCTCGGCATCGCCAAAACTATTATACGGCACAACCTGCCAATAGTATTTGGTGCCTTCTTCCATCACGGGGTAATAGGTATTGTTATTAACCACATCTGCCAAGAATGCGGGAGGGTTGGTTTCGCCAAAATAAATCTTGTAGCCGGTAGCGTCTGGATTGACCTCCCAATTCAAAACGGAGTTGGTTGGCACAAATACAGCACCGTCTTTTGGCTTTATAACTAATGTGGCGCTGGGAGGCTGGATAGTCTCTGTGAAAAAGCGAGTATTGGGGCGCATATTATACAGAGTGCCCTGACCGGTGGGGAAGAAATCCAAACCGAAATGGTGGGCAGCCAAATACTCCGGTGCAGTAGAGTGGAAAAGATAGGAGGGAGTGTCACTTTGCCAATAACCAGTGTAGTTTTCGATCAGGATTTCGATATTATCCTCACCATCCCATACGAAGGGATTGCTGAACATGAAATAGTGCCAGCCAATTTCAGGCACTATAAAATCACCATGATACACTTCTTGAAACTGAGTGTTATTGGGATAGGTGGTTGTGGCGGCTGAAGCATCTGTGTGGCGTATAAACACCTTCACTTCATCAAACTCATAAGGGGCATTGGGAACCCTGGAAGCGTAATAGCCGAGGCCATTGATTTCACCGGCAGGGACGCCTAAATCTTGCAGCTCGGCTGCGGTATAGATGACTTTGTTCCATGAGTAATCATATGAACCATATACGGGTATGTAATATTGGTTGCTGGTGCCATCGCCAAGGGTATAAAGGCCGGCAAAGGCAAAACTCGTCAAAACCAGGGCGAGTGCAAATAAGATTAATTTCTTCATTAAGTTACTCCATTTTATTATTTGGGTGTGAAGAATGGTTTTAGATATTGGGGGGATGTTTTGGCAAAGAATGGGGATATTGGCAAAAACATCCCCCGGTTTGCTTATGAAGTTTGGATATTTGTTGAAAAATGGCGCATATCGGCTTGGAGGATTACTAAATGTTCATGTGCGATGATGTTTTATTGACATTCCTCAATGGCAATACGCGTGCTTTTTCGTGATGATAAAAACTCGCAAAGACTTTTTTAATATTTCTTAACTCTGCTTTTATCTGCCCCCGATGCTTTGTTTGCTTCAAGGATTGGTCTTATGGTAATCTGGTATTTGTAATAAAGATGACTACCATTTCCTGCCACAAACAGCTAACCCACACTAAAACGGGATTTTTAGTTTCAACTGTCATCCCTAAAGATGGCATGCTAACCAAAACTTCTATTTTGAGCTTGATGACATAGTCTTACCTTAACTCATTGACACAAGGCGCACTCTATAAAATTTATAATTTTGGCTTCGTAATTTTGATCATACTTACATGTAGTGCGGTTTTGGTCAAGTGATTTTTTGCAAGGTTTTGCAAGTGCTTTAATACCAGGCTTATATTCATTTGATGTAGGTCAATTCGTTATGATTTAATGAGTTGTCTGTGGTATAGCCCATTATGAGGTGGGGATCGGGGCACCAGCCGCTCCTTCCCTGTTAACCACCCTTGTCTCTCCTTTGTCTGGACAAGGGAGAGACAAGGGACGGGCTTGCTTCGCAAGCAGGGGTCAGGGGACAGGGGACAGTGGACAGGGGCTTCGCTAAAGCCTTGTATCCCCTGGCTTTAGCCGGGTGTTTTGCCGACTTCAGTCGGCTTTTTGAAGCATGAGGATAAAAGTGGGTAACCATCTGGGAACATTGGCTTTAGCCGGTTGGTACGCTGACTTTAGTCGGCTTTAAATCCCGGAATTAACAAGGGGTTATACAAATTGCAGGAATTTGGTTTGGAAGACAGACATAGGTTGATGATTTATATATTATTCCACGGTGTTGAAAAGGTGGTAAGTCCTTATCTTAAAACCGGTTAAAACCGGTGGGACCACCCTTACGTGAAGGCCAGTGTTACCGCTCGCGCAGCGAGCCACGAGCGTAAGCGAGTCTACCCGTTCAGTGTTCATTACGGCAGAACGCCGCCGCCTGTTCTCTTGCCCTAACACAAAAAAAAGCCTTGCAATTACGCAAGGCTTTTTGTGTTAAACTAAGCGGGTTACTACCATCTCAGGTGGGCAAATGCCTTATTTGCCTCTGCCATTTTATGGGTATCCTCACGTTTCTTGATGGAAGCGCCTTCTTTTTTGTAGGCTGCCATCAATTCTGCGGCAAGTTTTTCGATCATGGTTTTTTCGTTGCGGGCTCTGGCATAGCTGATGAGCCAGCGGAATGCCAGGGCTTGTCCGTTTTTCTCGTTTACTTCCAGGGGAATCTGGTAGTTTGATCCGCCCACACGACGGGAGACCACTTTCACGAGGGGACGCACGTTATCGATGGCGGTGTTGAAGACTTCAAGGGGTGGTTGCTTGGTCTTTTCTTCGATGATATCAAAGGCACCGTAAACGATCTTCTCAGCGAGGCTTTTTTTGCCTCCTACCATGAGGTTGTTCATAAATTTGGTGAGGGTGACGTCGTTATACTTGGGGTCCGGGAGGACTTCACGCACGACAGCTTTTCTTTTTCTGGGCATCTTTCATATCCTCCTATTTTTTCACCTTGGGACGTTTGGTTCCATATTTGGAGCGAGAGTTTTGACGACCCTCCACTCCTGATGCATCCAACGCACCACGTACTATATGATAGCGAACGCCGGGAAGGTCTATCACACGACCACCGCGCACCAAAACGATGCTATGTTCTTGCAGGTTATGGCCTTCACCGCCGATATATGCTGTCACTTCATACCCGTTCACGAGACGGACACGGGCTACTTTTCGCAGAGCTGAATTAGGTTTTTTGGGCGTAGTCGTGTAAACACGAGTGCAAACTCCGCGCCTTTGCGGACATCCCATAAGCGCCCTGTTCTTTTTCTGTTTCTTGATTTCAGTTCTGCCTTTTCTAATCAGTTGATTGATAGTTGGCACTGATTACCTCCAGTTTATTTTTATCTGCATTTTAGAAGTCAAATATGTCATCGCTTTCTTCCTGGATTTCAGGGTGAGCGAGTTCGTTAATGATTTGCGCCACGGTTTTACCCTCGGCGATTGCTTTATCGATCATGGAATTATAGCGTTTGGTGCCGGTTCCCACGGGGATGCGGCGTCCCAGGATGATGCTTTCTTTCAGGCCTTCCAGGCGGTCTATGCGGCCTTCGATGGCGGCAATGGTGAGCACCTTGGTGGTTTCTTGGAAAGATGCCGAAGAGAGCCAGCTATCGGTGAGCAGAGAGGTCTTGGTGATACCCAAAAGTAGCTGCTCAAACTGTGCCGGTGCCTTGCCAAATTGCATCACTTCTCGGTTTTCACGCTCCACATGCACCTTGTCCACAATATCTCCTTCCAGGAAGGAAGTGCTGCCGGAATCGGTGATGCGTACTTTCTTAAACATCTGGCGGATGATCACGCTCACGTGTTTGTCGTCTATCTTCACGCCTTGTTTGCGATAGATTTCCTGGATTTCATTGAGGATCATGATTTGGGCTTCGATCACGCCTTTCACCAGCATATCGTGGGGGTCCAGAGGACCATTGGAGAGGGCGTCTCCGCTTTCCACATAGTCTCCACGGTGCACGATGATGCGCTTGCCGGTGGGGATGGAATATTTGCGTCCAGCCAATGCCTGCCCCTTTTGGACGGCGTCTCCGCTTTCCACGATGCTATCCTGAAGCTCTGGAATATCGAAGGTATAGCCAGCCAAGGGTGCGCCCACTTTCACATTTTGACCCTCTTCCACCACCACTTCCATGGTTTTGGGGATGGGGTATTCAATGGTTTTGCCGGTACGCTTGGAGACGGTGACGGTCACCTTTTTCTTGTCGTCAATCTGGATGCTTACCTTGCCATCGTTATCGGCATGCACGGCTCTATTGGTGAGGAGGACGATGCGATTGTGCAGGTCGTCTGTTTGCACCAAGATTTTGCCATCTGCCGGGGAAAACAATCCATTGGATGGCGTCACAAAGATATCACGTCCGGTTTTCTTGAGTCCACCGATGGTCACGCGCCCGTCGATATCAGATATCTTGGCTTTATCCTTGGGCACGCGGGCTTCAAAGAGGTCTTGCACGCGGGGCAAGCCACCGGTGATATCACGCTGTTTGATGGTCATACGCGAGGTCTGACCCAGCACGTCTCCAGTATTCACGGATACACCGTCTTTCACCCTCACAATGAGGCCCGCAGGCAAGGGCACGAAGGTGGCGGAGCCATCCTCGGCAACGATGCGGAATTGGGGCTGTTTTTTGCGGTCTTTGGATTCGATGATGGTGATATCCTGACTGATGGTGATATCGTTGTATTCTTCTTTGAAAGTAATGTCTTTGATAAAGTTATCGTAATGAAGGGTACCTGTGGCTGTGGAAATGAGGGGGTTGTTGAATTGATCCCAGCTCAGGAGTTTGGTGGCTTTGGTAATGCGGTCGCCATCGTTTACATGCACTCTGGCGGCGTATTCCACCTTGTATTCTTCCAGGATTTTGTTTTCATCTTCCTCATCCACCAGCACGATTTTGCCCAAGTGGGAGACGGAGATGAGGTACCCCTCCACGTTCGTGACGGTATTCATTCTATCAAAACGCACGATGCCGTCGTGATTTGCCGCCACTTCTGCCAGTTCGGTGGCTGTGGAAGCGGCTCCTCCAATATGGAAGGTTCGCAGTGTGAGCTGGGTACCGGGTTCGCCGATGCTTTGGGCAGCGATTACGCCCACGGGATCGCCAATGGTGGCGGGTTTTTGGGTGGCGAGGTTGCGGCCATAGCATTTGGCACAGATTCCGGTGGAGGATTCACAGGTGAGCACAGAGCGCACGTAAACGCTCATGATGCCGTGGTTTTGGATGGTGCGGGCTACCTCGTTGGAGATTTCCTGTCCTGTTTCCACAAGGATTTTGCCTTCCACGATGGGATCGATCACGTCTTCGGCGGCGGTTCTGCCCTGGATTCTTTCAGCCAGGCTCTGCACCACTTCGTTACCTTCTTTCAGCATGCTCATATTCACGCCGCGGATGGTGCCGCAATCTTCCTTGGTGATGATGGCGTTTTGGGCTACGTCCACCAGTCTGCGTGTGAGGTATCCGGCGTCTGCAGTTTTGAGGGCTGTATCTGCCAAGCCTTTTCGCGCTCCGTGAGTGGAGACAAAGTATTCCAACACGGTGAGGCCTTCGTAGAAGTTTGATTTGATGGGTGTTTCGATCACGTCCACGCCACCGGTTGCGCCTATCTTGGAGGGTTTGTCCATCAATCCGCGCATTCCGCCCAGCTGTTTGATCTGGTCTTTGGATCCACGGGCGCCTGATTTGTACATCAGGAAGATGGAATTGTGACCCTGGCGGCTCTCGGTGAGCTCGTCCATCATCTCGTCTGTGACGCGCACAGTGGTCTTTTTCCAGAGGTCCACCACACGTCCGATGCGTTCGTTTTCTGTGATGCCGCCTTTTTGATGGAGGTCAAATACCTTTTTCACTTCCACTTCGGCTTGCTCGATGATCTCGTCTTTGTTTGCGGGAACCACGATGTCTTTGTAGCTGAAGGTTACGCCGGCGCGGGTGGCATAGCCCAATCCCATGTCTTTCAATTCATCCAGCATAATGGCTGTGCGCCATTGCCCCACAACGTCGTAGGAGAGCATGGCGAGGTCGTTCAATTTGCCTTTGTCGAATGTATAATTTTGGAATCCCACTTCAGGGGGGATGATTTGGTTAAAGAGCACTCTGCCCACGGTGGTGGTGATCATTCCCTTCTCGGTATGCATCCTGATCCAGGTGTGGATATCCAGGCTGCGTTCTTCTTCGGTGCTGCCTTTGATGCTGCAAAGCTGTTCTTCGGCTTCAAAGGCTGCCACCACTTCCAAGGGACCATAAAAGTGACGCATTGAATTGGGTTCTTCGGGCATATCCTCGGTTTCCATGGTGAGATAGAAGCAGCCCAAAACGATGTCTTGGTTGGCTGCCATTGCCAAGCGTCCATTGGCGGGGAGGAGGAGGTTGCGAGTGGAAAGCATCAGCACGCGGGCTTCAATCTGGGCTTCCACGCCCAGGGGCACGTATACGCCCATCTGGTCACCATCAAAGTCTGCATTGAAAGGCACGCAAACCATGGGGTGAATCTGGATGGCTTTGTTATCCGTGAGCACCGGCATAAAGGCTTGGATGCCAAGGCGGTGCAGGGTGGGGGCACGGTTCAAAAGCACGGGGTAATCCTTGATTACGTCTTCCAGGATTGACCAGATTTCCGGTTGTTTCTTCTCGATGAGCTTCTTGGCGTTTTTCACCTTGTCCACTTCGCCCATTCTTTGCAGGCGTTCGATGAGATAAGGCTTGAAGAGCTCCACAGCCATATCCTTGGGGATGCCACATTCATGCAGCTTCAGCTCGGGTCCCACGGTAATCACGGAGCGGCCTGAATAGTCCACTCGTTTTCCCAATAGGTTTTGGCGGAATCTGCCCTGCTTGCCTTTCAGCTGGTCGGAAAGAGACTTGAGGGGGCGATTGCCTCTGCCACGCACGGGGCGGGGCTTGCGGGAGTTATCGATGAGGGCATCCACCGCTTCTTGCAGCATTCTCTTTTCGTTGCGCAGGATCACTTCCGGGGCTCTGATTTCGATGAGCTGTTTGAGGCGGTTGTTGCGTGTGATCACGCGGCGGTAGAGGTCGTTAAAGTCTGCCGTTGCAAAGCGTCCACCTTCCAGAGGCACCAAGGGGCGCAGGGTGGGCGGCAAAACGGGCAGAGCCTCCATGATCATGTCTTCGGGGGCGTTTCCGCTCTTGATGAAGGCATCCACCACTTTCAGTTTGTTGATCAGCTTTTGTTTGTGGAGGGTTGCCTTTTCCATTTTGAGGCGGGAACGGATGTTGAGTGCCTCGTTTTTGAGATCGATGCGTTTGAGCAGTTCACGGACGGCTTCGGCACCCATCAGGGCAACGAAGTTGTCACCCAGGGTGTCTCTATTTTCATAGTATTCGTCCACTTCGATGAGGTCAAACTTTTCATAGGGGGCATCGCCGGGATCGATCACGATATAAGATTCGTAATACAGCACGCGTTCCAGGTCTTTGATAGTCATATCCAAGAGGGTTCCGATCTTGCTGGGTGCGCTTTTTACAAACCAAATATGAGCGATGGGCACAGCCAGTTGGATATGTCCCATCCGGGTGCGGCGCACTCTGGAGGTGGTTACCAACACGTTGCATCGGTCGCAGATAGTGTTTTGGAAGCGTTTCTTTTTATATTTTCCGCAGGAGCATTCATAATCCCTTTCGGGGCCGAATATGCGTTCGCAAAAGAGCCCGTCTTTTTCGGGTTTCAGCGTGCGGTAATTGAGTGTGTCGGGTTTGGTTACTTCGCCCTGAGACCATGAATTCATAATGGTATCGGGAGAGGCCACTTTGATACGCACAAAGTCGTAGGCGTTTGGTCTAAGCTCGCGTCTTGCGTCCTTTAGCATCTTACCTCCCCTGGATGTCTTCGGATTCTTTGATGAATTCGATGTCAAAGCCCAGCGATTTGAGTTCGCTGATCAATACATTGAATGATTCCGGCACGCCTGGAGGCGGCGGGTTTTCACCCCTGGTGATGGCTTTGAAGGCGTTGTTGCGGCCTTCCACGTCGTCGGATTTGATGGTGAGCATCTCTTCCAAAAGATGGGCTGCGCCATAAGCTTCCAGCGCCCACACTTCCATCTCTCCCAAACGCTGTCCGCCGTGTTGGGCTTTTCCGCCCAGAGGCTGTTGGGTGATGAGGGAGTAGGGGCCAGTGGAGCGGGCATGCATCTTGTCTGCCACGAGGTGATTGAGCTTCATCATATATATTACGCCCACGGTCACGCGTTCGCGATAGGGCTCGCCAGTTTTGCCGTCATACAGCACTTGCTTGCCGTCGGGTTCAAAACCGGCTCTGGTTAGTTCTTGTTCGATATCCTGCACGGAAGCACCGTCGAAGATGGGGGTTTCCACATCAAAGCCAAGGGTTTTGGCAGCCATCCCCAGGTGGGTTTCCATGATTTGGCCGATATTCATACGGGAGGGCACGCCCAAGGGATTCAACACGATATCCACGGGGGTGCCATCTTCCATAAAGGGCATATCCTCGATGGGAGCCACGATGGAAATCACGCCTTTATTGCCGTGACGTCCTGCCATTTTGTCTCCCACTTCTATTTTGCGCTTTTTGGCCACAAATACTTTCACCATCTTGCGCACGCCGTATTGCAATTCGTCTCCGTGACGGATGCGGTCTTGCGCTTTGCGAAAGAGATTATCGCTTTGTTCCAGGGATTGCTTTACCTTGAGGATGATCTGGCTGTAGATTTGTTGGTTCTTTTCGGGGTCTTCCACCAGCTCCACATCCAAATCCAATCTGCGGAAATTGATGCGGGCGATATCTTTCTCGGTGATCTTTTTGCCGGGCATAATAAAGAATACGTTGGATTTTTCATCCCAGATGGTCTTGGCTGTTTCGCCCAAGAGGGCGGCGGTAAGCTTTTCTTCTTTGAATTCTTCCACTTTGCGGCGGCGCTGGTTTTGTTCGCCTTTCAGCTTGATCAGTTTGGATTCGATGTCTTCTTCTATATCCAATCCGTCTTCCAGGCGGGAAAATACTTTGACGTCTATCACCACTCCTTCCATGCCGGGCTTGGCTTTGAGGGAGCTATTGGTAAAATCACCGGCACGATCGCCAAAGAGGGCGCGCATCAGGTTTTCTTCCGGAGATGGATCGATCTCGATGCTCTTGGGGGTTACCTTGCCCACGATGATATCGCCGGATTGGATTACGGAGCCAACGCGGATGATGCCGGTTTTATCCAGGTTGCGCAGGGCATGTGCAGGCACGTTGGGAATATCGTAAGCCAGTTCTTCACGGCCGTTTTTCACGTTGCGCACCAATACTTCCATCTCTTCGATATAGATGGAGGTGAGGGTGTCTTCCCTTGCCACCTTTTCGCTAAGGATGATGGCGTCTTCATAGTTGTAGCCATACCAGGGCATAAATGCCACCAGCATGTTTGTGCCCAATGCCAGGCGGTTGTCTTCCACGCAGGCGCCGTCTGAGATGGGCTGTCCCTTTCTCACGGTATCGCCAATATGCACGATGGGGCGCTGGTTTTCACAGGTATCCTGGTTTGTGCGCACAAACTTTTTGAGCTCGATGCGGTTGCCCGTGCCCAAATAGAAGGCTTCGTCTTTTTCGTTGAGGGGTTTCAGCTCGATAAAAGAGGAGCTGATCTTGGTAACCACGCCGTCATAAGGAGCCACGGCAATGGTGGAGGTATCCATGGTGACGATCTTATCCATTCCCGTGCCCTCAAGCGGTGCCTGGGGATTGATGAGGGGAACTGCCTGACGCTGCATGTTTGAGCCCATGAGGGCGCGGTTGGCGTCGTCGTGTTCCAAAAATGGAATCATGGCAGCGGATACAGATACCATCTGTTGAGGCGCCACATCCATATATTCCACCTGCTCTGGCGTCACCTGGATAAAATCTCCATTCTGGCGGGCAAAGACGGTTTCGTTTTTGATGCTGCGGTCATCATCCAGCTCGATATCGGATTGGGCGATGATATATTCCTCTTCCTGGGCGGCATCCATATAGCGGTATTCGTTTGTCACCTTGCCATTTTCCACCTTGCGGTATGGGGTTTCTATAAAGCCCAAAGGATTGATGCGAGAGTAGATGGAGGGTGATACGATGAGGCCGATATTGGGGCCTTCCGGAGTTTCGATGGGGCATACTCTGCCATAGTGGGAAAAGTGGACGTCGCGCACTTCAAAGCCAGCTCTTTCACGGGTCAATCCACCAGGACCCAGGGCGGAGAGGGCACGTTTGTGCCTCAGCGATGCTAAGGGGTTGGTTTGTTCCATATATTGGGAAAGCTGGCCGGTGAGGAAAAAGGATTGCACCACGGAGATGAGGGCGTTGCTGCTCACCAGGTCGTGAACGGTGATTTCATCCGTATTGGAGATGGACATCCGCTCTGTGATGATGCGCGCCACCATGGAAAGTCCGGTGGCATATTGCTCCTGCAAGAGCTCACCAACGGTGCGTACGCGACGGTTGGAAAGGTTATCTATATCATCGATTTCATCTTCATCGCGATAGATATCGATGAGGGTCTTGAAGATGTTTACAAAGTCTTCCAGGCAGAGGGTGAGCACGCTGGGATCAACGTCTATTTTTAAGCGGCTGTTGATTTTATAGCGTCCCACATCGCCCAGGTTATAGCGTTTTTCATTAAAGAACATCCTATCCACCAATTGGCGTGCAGCCTCCAGGGGTGCTTCTTCGCCAGGGCGGATGAGGCCATAAATCTTGTGCAGAGCTTCTTCCTGGTTTGTGGTGGGGTCTTTGGCAATGGTGTTTTCCAACACTTTGCGGGCGATCTCATAATCGTAATCGATTACTTCCACATTCTTGATCTTATGCTCTTTAAAGATTTCGATGAGGTTATCCGTCACCTGCTCATTTGCAAGAGCGATGGGTTCAGGGTCTGAGCTCACGGTGATATCTTTGTATAAATGGCGGCCTTTCGCCTCTTTGAGAGTGAGCTTTTCACTCTGGTAAAAGACCTTGCGCAGGTCTTGATTGGTGGATATCCCGATGGCGCGCACCAGGGTGGTGACGGGAAGCTTGCGCCTTTTGTCGATATGCACATACATCACGTCGTGTATATCGATATCAAATTCCAGCCAAGACCCACTGTAGGGGATTACTTTGGCGGAATACAGGGTTTTGCCGCTGGGGTGTTTTTCTTCCGAAAAGAACACACCGGGGGAGCGCTGTAACTGCGAGATTATCACGCGCTCAGCACCGTTTACCACGAAGGTGCCCTGTTCGGTGATCAGAGGAATTTCTCCCAAGAAAACTTCTTGTTCGATAGTATCTTTATGATCTCTACCGTTCTCGGTTTGTTCAAAAATGCTAAGTCTGAGCCTGGCTTTGAGGGGAGCCTGATAGGAGAGATTACGCTCGCGGCATTCTTCTATGGAGTACTTCTCTTGCAATACGTTGTACTCCAAGAATTCCAGCAGAAAGTTGCCCTTTAGGTCTTCTATGGGGTAGATAGACAAGAAGACGGCTTGCAGGCCTTTATTTTCCCGGCGTTGGGGATGGATGTCTTTTTGCAGAAAGTCTTCAAAGGAATCCACCTGCATTGCCAGAAGGTTTGGTATCTCTACTTCCGGTATCCCAAGCTCCGCAAATCTACCGGAGACACGGGAATAACTTTTGATCTTTCTCAAAAGCTCACTCCTTTGCGTATTTTATACCCACGCATAAAGGTATCTGGGCATTGGGGATGGGTAGTGTTAAAAGCGCGCCCGGGATGCGGACTCTTGTTGCCCAAAGAGCCCGTTCCCTGCGCTTTAATGATTGCCAAAACAATAGCATAAATAGCCCAAAAAAAGTCCTGCTGGACTTTTTTTGGACGCTTGTTCAGGGATATATATTCCCTATTTAAGTTCGACTGTAGCACCAGCTTCTTCGAGTTTCTTTTTGACTTCTTCAGCTTCTTCCTTGCTCACTTTTTCCACCACCATCTTGGGGGCGCTATCCACAAGGTCTTTGGCTTCTTTGAGGCCAAGCTTGGTAATCTCACGCACGACCTTGATCACGTTGATCTTCTTGTCGCCAGGGCTGGTGAGTATCACGTCAAATTCGGTTTGTTCTTCTTTAGCTTCTTCTGCGGCTCCGCCTGCGGGACCGGCAAAAGCTGCCACGGGGGCTGCGGCGGATACGCCAAATATCTCTTCCATTTCTTTGACCAATTCGGAGAGTTCTAATACGGTCATTTCTTTAATAAGATCAATTACTTGCTGTTGTTTATCGGACATCTTTTCCTCCAGGGATTGTATAATTTTTTGTTTTTTTTAACTGGCATCAGCCTGTTTTTTACGAATGGCATCCAACGCATACACGAATTTGCGGATAATGCCTTGAGTCACACTCACGAAATTGGTGATGGGGGCTTGAGCACTGCCCAGTACTTTGGCCAACAGCTCTTCACGGGAAGGCATCTTTGCCAAGGCATCAAGCTGCTCGGCACTATATACCTGTCCGGAGATAAATCCAGCCTTGAAACTGGGGAATTCGGCTCCTTCCATCACTTCTTTCAGGAATTTCACAAGCACCCGGGCAGGGGCCACTTCATCCTCGCGGCATACAGCCACGGCGGTGGGACCCGTCAGGTGGGCGTCGAGTTCGGTAATACCCAGATCATGCAATGCGAGTTTGATCAGGGTGTTTTTTTGAATAAAGTAATCCACCTCGCCGGCACGGAAATTGCGCCTCAGTTGGTTTACCTGTTCCACGTTGATTCCCTTGTAATCCACCAGTACAATCGCTTTAGCGCTGCTTAATCTCTCTTTCAAACTTGCTACAAGATCGTATTTTACACTTTGTACCATTTTTTTGATCTCCCTTAGCTCTTTGCTTCCAAGGTTGCGCTTGCGACCTGTAATTTGATACCGGGGCCCATGGTGGTGCACAGTGTGATACTCTTGATATACACACCTTTCATCGTGGCAGGCCTATCCTTGAGGATGGCTGCCAGGATGGCTTTGATATTACCTTTCAGCTGTTCTTCGGTGAAGCTGATCTTGCCTGCGGGGATATGCAGGTTGGCAAACTTATCCACCCGATAGGTGACCTTGCCGCCTTTGGCTTCTTCCACTGCTTTGGTAATGTCCATGGTTACGGTACCCACTTTGGGGTTGGGCATCAGACCGCGAGGGCCCAATATCCTTCCCAGTTTGCCGATTCGTCCCATCAGATTGGGCGTGGTGATTACCATATCAAAATCAAACCACCCGCCACTGATCTTTTCTACCAGATCATCCAATCCAACGTAATCGGCGCCAGCGTTTCTGGCTTCATCCGCCTTGTCGCCTTCGGCAAATACCAGCACCTTCACCGTCTTACCTGTTCCATGAGGCAAGACCAGTGAGTTGCGGATCTGCTGTTCGGCTTTTCGAGGATCAACGCCCAGATTGAAGTGCATCTCCACCGTCTCATCAAATTTGGAGGCGGGGATCGTCTTCATAATCTTCAGCGCTTCGTCTATTTCAAAGCGCTTTTGGCGGTCATACATCGAATAGGCGTGATTGTACCTTTTACTATGTTTCATTGACTCTCCTTAATGAATATGTTCTCCTGCACAGGCAGCATCATTATTCGATGGTGACGCCCATGCTCCTTGCAGTACCTGCGATCATACTCATAGCGGATTCAAGGGTTTCGCAATTCATGTCTTGGATCTTGAGCTGAGCTATTGTCCTCAGCTGATCCTGATTCAATTTGCCCACTTTGGCTGTATTGGGAGTGGCACTGCCCTGAGCCAAACCGGCTTCTTTTTTGATAAGAACCGATGCCGGTGGGGTCTTGATATCGAATGTAAAGGATTTATTCTTTGCCACATATATCACCACAGGAAAGATCATTCCGGGTTGGTCGGCTGTCTTTTCGTTGAACTGCCGGCAAAATTCCGGAATATTCACTCCCACCTGACCCAATGCGGGTCCCACTGGAGGAGCGGGTGTGGCTTTCCCTGCGGGAAGTTGCAATTTAATGATGGCTTCTACGTCTTTTCTAGGCTTTGCCATGTTTACCTCTATTTATTATACCTTATTTTTTTAATAATTCTACTTGTTGTGCGCTCAGCTCAACCGGTGTGCGGCGGCCAAATACCGTCACATCTATCCACAGCTTGGCGCCGTCATCCGTCACCTTGGTCACCACGCCCTCAAAATCTGTAAAAGGACCGGCTGTCACACGTACGGGGTCTCCCAGCATATAGTTAAAACTCTTGGCTTCCGGATCACGATCGGCAATGCCCAACAGGCGATTCACCTCTTCCTCGGGAAGCGGGGTGGGCTCTTTCCGGTCTTTGCCGGTGCCCAAAAATCTGGTCACTCCTGCCAGGCTCAAAATGGTGGCACGCAATGCCGGCGTGAGATCTGCTTCCAGTATCACATAACTGGTAAAAAGCTTACGCTCACGATCAATCTTTTTGCCATCACGGATGATAAAGGTCTTACGCACAGGAACTAATATCTGACCTACCAGATCCTTCATGTCGGTTCCTTCTACGCCTTTTTCGATGGCTGCCTTTACCTTATTCTCATGACCGGAATAGGTATGAATAACATACCATTTTTTATCAGACATCAGGATCCTGAAAAAAGTACGCTTACGATCTGATTGAAGCCCAGATCCACCAGTGAAAGGAATATCGCCACAATTGTGGACATCACGATTACCACGATGGTGCCTTCCTTGAGATCAGCCTTTTTGGGCCAAGTGATGTTTTTCATCTCAGAGCGCACATCGCGAAAGAAACGGCTTATTTTTTCAAACTTCATTTTTTACACCTGTTGTTTAGATGGCATGGCTACAGCCTGTCCCATTTAGTGAAGGACAGAATCAGTAGAATTGCCCAATACAAAAAAAGAATGAATGTGGCAGGACAGGCAGGAATCGAACCCGCAACCCCCGGTTTTGGAGACCGGTGCTCTACCAGTTGAACTACTGTCCTGCAACATTATATCACGCTTTAGCGTTGTTTGTGTACTGTATGTTTCCTACACGTGGGGCAGAATTTCTTCAGCTCCAAACGGTTGGGATGCTTGCGCTTGTTGCGGGTCGTAGTATAATTACGATTTTTGCAATCTTCGCAAGCGAGGATAATGATATCTCTCATTGTTCTTTACTCGATGACGCTGGATACCACACCGCTACCGATGGTGCGTCCACCTTCGCGGATGGCAAAGCGCAGGCCTTGTTCCATGGCGATGGGGGTGATCAGTTCAGCAGAAATCTCCACGTTATCACCAGGCATTACCATCTTCACGCCTTCGGGCAGGTGCAGGGTGCCGGTCACGTCTGTGGTTCTAAAATAGAACTGAGGGCGATAGCCGTCTTGGAAGGGTTTGTGGCGTCCACCTTCGTCTTTGGTAAGAACGTAGGTTTGGCCCACAAACTTGGTGTGAGGGGTGATGGTCTTGGGTTTGGCAAGCACCATTCCGCGCTCCATATCGTCTTTGGCAAAACCGCGCAACAACACGCCGATATTATCTCCAGCCTGGGCTTCATCCAGCAGTTTGCGGAACATTTCCACGCCGGTACAGGTGGTTTCCACAGTCTCGCGGATACCCACGCGCTCTACTTTGTCTTGAATCTTGATCACGCCGCGCTCCACACGACCGGTGGCAACTGTGCCACGACCGGGGATGGAAAACACGTCTTCCACGGGCATCAGGAAGGGCTTGTCCACTGCACGGTCTGGCAGCGGCACATAGCTGTCCACAGCGTCCATCAGCTCTTGAATCTGGGCTTGACCTTCGGGATCGCCGTTGAGGGCTTTGAGGGCGGAACCGCGAATCACGGGACATTCGTCGCCGGGGAATTCATATTTATCCAAAAGCTCGCGAACTTCCATTTCCACAAGGTCCAAAAGCTCAGGATCGTCCACCATGTCGCATTTGTTCATAAATACAACGATGGCAGGAACGCCAACCTGACGGGCAAGCAGGATATGCTCGCGGGTCTGGGGCATGGGACCGTCATAAGCGCTCACGACGAGGATGGCACCGTCCATCTGGGCAGCACCCGTGATCATGTTTTTGATATAGTCTGCGTGACCGGGGCAGTCCACGTGGGCATAGTGACGGTTTTCGGTCTCATATTCTACGTGAGACGTTGCGATGGTTATACCACGGGCTTTTTCTTCGGGTGCGTTGTCAATACTATCAAAGGAGCGAACTTGTGCGCCGCCTTTCTTGCCCAAATACGCAGTGATGGCTGCGGTGAGCGTTGTCTTACCATGGTCAATATGACCAATCGTACCAACGTTGACGTGTGGCTTGGTACGTATGAATTTTTCTTTTGCCATTGTTCCTCCTGGAGCGTGCAGGCTCCATGTCGTGTTTTTTCGTTAATTATTTATTATATAAAGAAAAGATGGAGCTCAAGACCGGACTCGAACCGGTGACCTCCTCCTTACCAAGGAGGTGCTCTACCTGCTGAGCTACTTGAGCTACACTTATCGATTTCAAAATGGAGCGGGAAACGGGGTTCGAACCCGCGACCCTCAGCTTGGAAGGCTGATGCTCTACCAACTGAGCTATTCCCGCAAGCTTATGAATCAAAAAAAATGGTGGAGAGGGGAGGATTCGAACCTCCGAAGTCGACTGACGACAGATTTACAGTCTGTTCCCTTTGACCGCTCGGGAACCTCTCCACAAGTATTGGAGCCGAAGAAGGGAAACGAACCCCCAACCTATTGATTACAGATCATTTGCTCTACCCTTGAGCTGCATCGGCAGGATGTTTGATCATAAAAATTGTGGCTCCGTATTTTTGTCAATACTTTTTTTCGTCGATCACGCTATAAATTATAAAAAGAGCTGAGTAAGGACAAGAATTTGCTATGCCCAATATTGTCAAATGGTTTTTTTATAATATATGCCCAGACCATTATCCATCAGCACCCGCCCCTCTCCTGCAATTATAGGCATTGTATCTTGTCCCCACACACTGCCTCCACTGGCACTTACAAAAATACCTTGACCTGTGCACCACAATCTCAGACTTGCATCCAAAGAGATTTAGGATAAGAGATAAAAATGAACAACACAACTGCCGATAAAACAAACACTACCCAGCAAGAGCAAACCCAAAACAGCTCCTACCGCCGCATCCTGGCTGCCCATGATTTTTCAGGGTTTGGACACACCTCCCTGATGGCTGCCATCGCCATCTTCTATCGTTATGGCATCCGCGTGGCAGCGCTGCCCACAGCCCTTCTCACAGCCAATACAGACCACGCTGGCTACCAAATGCACAGCCTGGACGATGTGATGAGGGATTTCCTAAATCACTGGCAAAAGCTGCAGCTGCGCCTGGATGGCATCTATACCGGCTTCTTGGGTGCGCCCTCGCAGGTGGATTTGCTTATCTGGGCGATAGAAAACCTGGCTCCCCCAGGCATCCCCATTTTAATCGACCCCGTTTTGGGAGATCACGGCATCCTCTATGGCTGTTACGATGATGCCATGGTGCAGGCAATGCGCCGGCTGGTGCAAAAAGCCACCCTCATAACGCCCAATACCACAGAAGCCGCCCTGCTCTTGGGAGAGGAGCCCGTGGACGATCCCCGGCGTGATTGGCAAAAGATGGCATGGGAATTGTCTCAGCTGGGACCCTCCGGTGTGGCGATCAGCAGCATCCCCTCCACCGATCCCAAGCTCCGCTATTGCGGCGTGGCAGATGGCAATTCCCAAAGCTGGGATCTGATCCCCTATCCCAGCGATGGCAATCCTCATCCCGGTTCCGGAGATTGCTTTGCCAGCCTTATTATGGCAGGGATAGTGAAGGGTGGCAGCCTGGTTGATAGTGTGCAAAGAGCCACCCGGCTTATCAGCTTTGCCATCGATATGGATGGAGGCTTAAGGGAAGATTGGCGGGAAGGGATACAGCTGGATAGGCTGTTGAGCCTGAATCTGGGCTCGCTCCGCTAACTTTTTTAACCACGAATTACACGAATTACACGAATTTTAGGCTCGCTACCGCTCGCTGATAATATAATAACCACGAAAAGCACGAAAATACACGAAAAGGGCTCGCTACCGCTCGCGATGAATAATTAATGAAGAATGACGAATGATGAGGTGCCAAGACCCCGGTTGAGATTCGCTTCGCTCATGTTGAGCGTGCTTCGCACTGTTGGAGGATGCCAGCCACCCCTTTAATATCTGCTCGCACAGCGAGCTCCCTAAAGAGTCTCGGCAGAGACGCTATTTCAGGTCAACTCACGTTATATCAGTATATTATGAGTCTCGGAGAGACGGCATTTTTAACTAACTACGAATTCTACAAATTCAAAACAGACTCGGCTTTAGCGAAGCCCTAAAACCTAACACCTAACACCTAAAACCTCAGCCAGCCACCGGCTGGCGCCCCCCCCCTGTCCCCTGACCCCTGCGCAGCGCTCGCCCATTAGCCTCCCTTGTACCACCCTTGTCTCACCCTTGTCGAGACAAAGGAGAGACAAGGGTGGTTAACAGGGTAGAAGCGGCTTGCACAGCAGTGAACAGTGGACAGGGAACAGGGAGCGGGCTTGCTCTCATTATTCACCCTTCATCAATAATTATTCATCGCGAGCGAAGCAAGCTCCTTAAAGAGTCTCGGCAGAGACGATATTTCAGGTCAAATCACACCATATGAATATATTACGAGTCTCGGAGAGACGGCATTTTTAACTAACTACGAATTCTACAAATTCAAAACAGACTCGGCTTTAGCGAAGCCCTAAAACCTAACACCTAACACCTAAAACCTCAGCCAGCCACCGGCTGGCGCTCCTCCTGTACCCTTAGCGCTCCGCGC
>JAAYJN010000028.1 GCA_012522935.1 Candidatus Cloacimonadota bacterium
GTTTTGACCTCAGCGACGTGAAAAGAGTGGCAATCGTGGAAGATATCGTCACCACCGGCGGCAGCGTTGAAGAGGTGATCGCCTGCCTCAGCCAGAGAGGTATCACCGTGGAAGTGGTGGCAGCCCTGGTGGATAGAAGCGGTGGTAAAGCCGATTTTGGCGTACCCTTCCTCAACCTCTTACAATTGGATATCCCCTCCTGGGAACCGGATCAATGCCCCTTGTGTGCCCAAGGGTTACCCCTTGTAAAGCCGGGCAGCAGCGATAAAGCCCCCACTACTGATACCACGCCATGACCCTTGATCTGCACTTCCCCACTGCCGATGCAGCCATCCTTGGCGCCAGACTTCTCAGGTTTTTCCAAGCCCCCACAGGCGTTACCATTAGGTTTTACCATCCGCCCCACGCAGACTGGGGCTTTGAGCTGGATGCGCCCTGGTTGCAGCTGATCACAGAATCGTCGCCAAGTCCCAGCTCCGCCAGGGTCTGCAATTCCCTTGCCTCTGAGGAGATGGCTCCGGATTCTGCCATCTTATGGTGCAGCGGCAACCATCGCTTTCTCTTTATCACATCCTCCACCTCTCCTTCCCTCCTGAACCATGAATTTCTGACAGGGCACATCTTTTGGCAATTGGAAGCAGAGGCAGACGCCCTTCAAGATTGGGATTTGGCACACACCTTCACCGATATTCCGGATGCCCTGGCTCGCCTGGATAGAAATTCCATCCTCATCAGTGCCAATCAAGACCTCATCTTGTCCCTCATCCAAAACCAACCTGAAGATTTGTGGCAGTTTGCCATCACCCCCCAAAGCCTCACCTTGGCGCTCAATCTGGAAGACACTTCCCAATCCAACCTAAGGGCATACAAACAGCTGCAAGCCTTTGGCGAGTGGCAGGTGCAAAAGCACAACCTGAAAGAATTGATCGGCATCCACGACCTGATGCGGGATTCATATTCTTTCTTTGCAGAGTTTTATGACCGCTTTATGGCACACGTGGATTATTCCTATTGGCTGGATAAGATATTCACCTGGCACAACCGCTTTGCCAGCGCCCCTGCCCAAAAGGTGTTGGAATTAGCCTGCGGAACCGCCAATATCGCAGAGCAACTGGTATTCCGAGGCATGGAAGTGGAAGCCTGTGATTACTCCCCCTTCATGCTGTATGAGGCAGCCAAAAAGTGTTTCTGCCCCACCTTGTTCCTGGCTTCGATGGATGAACCCCTGCCCCGGCAAAACCATTATGATCTGATCTTATGCCTCTTCGACAGCATCAATTACCTGGTAAAAACCTCCTCCTTCCGCGCTTGCCTGCGCTCCGTCCAAGACGCCCTCAAGCCCGGCGGTATCTTTATCTTCGATATCTCCACCATCAATAATAGCCGCACCTATTTTGCAGATACCTCCCAACACTTCCGTTATACCGATGCCCAGCTCTATCACCATGCCTTTTTTGATGAACTTAGCCTGCGCCAGCGCTCTTCCCTCACCCTCTTCCGCAAAAGACCCTGTGGCTGGGTGAGCAGCGAAGAACAGCATGCCCAGCGCGTTTACCGCCACCGGGAAATCATGGCGCTCATCAATGACTGTGATCTGGAACTA
>JAAYJN010000007.1 GCA_012522935.1 Candidatus Cloacimonadota bacterium
GTCCCATCATCTCCTGGATGGCACGCAGATCAGCCCCCCGCTCCAAAAGATGGGTGGCAAAGCTGTGACGCAGCGTGTGGGGGGAATAGCCCTTCTGATTGGCAATCAGCCGGATATACTTTTGCAACAGGATATATATCTGCCGGCTATCCAGTGCCTTGCCGCTTTTGGATAGAAAGAGGGTATCCTTGCTATCGGGGCTCAGCAGGCTTTGCCGGATGGGCAGGTAATCGCTGATGGCTGCACAGGCATGCTTGCCCACAGGAACGATGCGCTGTTTATTCCCTTTGCCCGTCACCCTGATCAGCCCCTTTTTAAGGTCCAAATCCTGCATCCGGATGGAAGCCAGCTCTGCCGCACGCAATCCGGAGGAATAAAGCAGCTCCAACATGGCACGGTTGCGAATGCCAAACTTATTATCCAAATCAGGGATGCGCAGCAGCTGGCTGATCTCCTCTTCAGAAAAGAAGTTGGGCAGTTTGTTGCTATATTTGGGACGCTTTATTTTATCCATCGGGTTGTGGGTGATGCGGTCGTTGTGTTTTAGCCACAGAAAAAAGGAATTGAGCGCAGACGTTTTGCGGGAGATGGAGCGGTTGCTGTCGTTTTTTTCGTGCAGACTGCGCATAAAGCTGCGGATGTGCATGGGGGTTATCTGTTCGCTGTGTGGATTGTGTATTCCCAGGTCATGCACCAGGTGGCTGTAAAGCTGATCCAGATCGCTGCGATAAGCCTGGATGGTGAGAGCGGATTTGCCCTCCAATCTCAAAAATGCAGCATAGCGGTCGAGATCGTTCATCATCTTTCTACTCCTTTTTTCGTCTTAGGTTCATTTTTTCCTTGCCTGAATTCTTGTCGAGAAAAAAATGGCATAAACATTTGGGGAGGTTCCTTGTGAATCAATTTATAGCCAAAAGTGCCCGGCTGGGAGACAGCGTGAATATAGGCATCAATTGCGTGATAATGGATGATGTGGTCATTGGCGATGGTTGCTTGATTGGCAACAATGTGGTGATCCATCCCGGCAGTGTGATTGGTGACGCCGTGAGGATAGACGATAATACCGTAATAGGCAAAAAGCCGCTCTCCTCTCCGCGCAGCATCTTCAAAGTGCCGGATGATCTGGAGCCTGCCCACATTGGCAGCTACTGCCAGATAGGTGCAAACGTGGTCATCTATTGCCAATGTACAATCGGCAAAAGAAACCTGATTGCGGATCTGGCAACAGTGCGCGAAAACGTCACCATTGGCGATCTGAACATCATCGGCCGCAATGTGGCAATAGAGAATTTTGTATCCATCGGCAGCCGCAACAAGTTTGAAACCAATAGCTATATCACCGCCTACTCTGAGGTGGGAGATTATTGCTTTGTGGCTCCCGGCGTGATCACGAGCAACGATAACTATATGGGACGCGATCCCGAACGATTCAAACACTTTAAGGGTATCATCATGCAAAACGGAGCACGCATCGGCGCCAATGCCACCATCCTTCCCGGAAAGGAGCTGGCAGGTGACGCCTGCATTGCCGCGGGTGCCGTTCTCACCAAAGACGCCCCTGAAGAGATGATCCTGGTAGGCAGCCCTGCCAAGCCATTCCGCACCGTGCCGGAAGCACAACTGATGAAGAACAACCTGGATAAACAATCATGAAGACACTTATAATCATCCCCACCTATAACGAACGGGAAAACATAGGACGCATGCTGGATTATGTATTAAGCCACAATCCAGAGCTGGAAATCCTTGTGATCGAAGACAATTCCCCCGATGGCACCGCCGCAATCGTTAAAAAAGCGATGGAATCCAATCCCCGCATCCACCTCATAGAACGCAGTGGCAAGCTGGGGCTGGGCTCGGCTTATGTTACCGGCTTCCGTTATGCCTTGGAAAGAGGCTTTTCCTATATCATGGAAATGGATGCTGATTTTTCTCATAATCCAGACGATATCCCCCGGCTTTTGGAAGCAGCCAAAAAGTATGATCTGGTAATAGGCTCCCGCTATGTGCAGGGCGTGAATATCGTCAATTGGCCGTTCAAGCGGTTGTTGATCAGCTATTTTGCCTCCAAGTATGTGCGCGTGATCACGGGAATGCCCGTCAAAGACCCCACCGGCGGCTTCAAATGCTTTAACCGCAGGGTGCTGGAAAGCATCGATCTGGATGCCATCCTCTCCGATGGCTATGCCTTCCAGGTGGAGATGAACTTCCGCGCCTGGGTGAAAGGCTTTCGCATCAAAGAAGTCTCCATCGTCTTTACAGACAGGGTGGATGGCGTATCCAAGATGTCTCGCCGCATTGTGTGGGAAGCTGTCTGGATGGTGTGGCGCCTCCATTTTATGCGTCTGTTTAAGAAACTCTAAATATGCTGCAACGCATCAACGACCCCGTTTTGCAGGTGCCGGATCAAGAGTTTGACCGCGCCCTGCGTCCCCGCACGTTAAACGAGTTTATAGGTCAAAACCACCTCAAACAGCTGCTTGATATCTCCATCAAAGCCGCCAAGCTGAGAAAAGAGCCCCTGGATCACGTTCTCTTTTATGGACCTCCCGGCTTGGGCAAAACCACCCTGGCAAGCATCATCGCCAGAGAGATGGGCGTGAATATCACCGTGAGCAGCGGTCCCGTGATGGAAAAGCCCGGAGACCTGGCAGGCATCCTCACCAATCTGCAGCGGCATGAGGTGTTTTTCATTGATGAAATCCATCGCCTGTCCCATGTGATTGAGGAGTATATCTACCCCGCCATTGAAGACTTTGAGATGGAGATCATCCTGGATAGCGGGCCCAGCGCACGCACCCTCAAGATAGATATAGAGCCCTTTACCCTGATAGGTGCCACCACGCGGGCTGGCCTCTTGACCCCTCCCCTCAGAGACCGCTTTGGCATCGTGTTGAGGCTGGATTATTATGATCAGGAATCCATCCAGCGCATCATCCAGCGCAGCGCCCGCATCTTGGATGTAAAGGCCGATGAGGAAGGCATCTTCGAGATGGCAAGCCGCAGCAGAGGCACGCCACGGATAGCCAATCGCCTCCTGCGCCGGGTGAGGGATTTTGCCCAGATCATGGGAGATGGCACCATCACCAGAGATATCGCCTGTGAAGCCCTGGAAATGCTGCAGGTGGATCATGCCGGGCTGGATGAGATGGATAAGCGCATCCTGCTCACCATCATGGAAAACTATCGGGGCGGACCCGTGGGCATCAAGACACTGGCAACCGCCATTGGCGAGGATGCCGGCACCATAGAGGAGATCTTCGAGCCCTATTTGGTGCAACAAGGCTTCCTGGACCGCAGCCCCCAAGGCAGGCGCGCCACACACAAAGCATACAAGCATCTGGGAATCACCCCCACAGACACTCAAATAGATATCTTCTAATCTCGGTATGAAAAGAGGTTATAAAGCCAATATCACCAGCAACCTGATCAACCAAGCCACCCATTTGGTTTTGGGTCTGTTCACTTCCATCCTGATAGCTCGCGTCTTGGGTCCCGAAAGACATGGCTATGTAACATACATCCTTCTCTTTTTCACGCTGATGACCAGCTATGGACACCTGGGCTTAAACAATGCCGTGATGTATTTCCACAAGCGCAAGAACGTGGATGCCCAGCACCTATTTAACGTAAATATCACCTGTCTGCTACTCATATTTGCAGGGCTCACGGTGCTCACTGTGGGAGGCTGGAAGCTGGGGTTGTTCCTGGTGGATTATCCCCTGCCCATGATAGCAGGTGGCTTGGTCTTTGTCTTGGCTGGCTTCTTTTATTACAATAACAATGCCTGGTTTATCGCCTCGGAGAGAATCCGGGAATCAAACCGCTATAACCTCTCGGTTTTCCTCCTAAAAACAGCCTCCATCTTTGCTTTCTGGATGATGGGCTTTCTGGTAGCCGGCACCAATTTTTGGATAGCTGTTGTTACCATGATTCTGAATGCCCTCCTACTGCAAATCCGCCTCAAACGTGGGCTGCGCCTGGCTTGGGATGCACCCCTGCTCAAAGCGGAGTTTCGCTATGGGGGCATCCTCTATCTGGCTGCTGCCTTCGATCATCTGCACTTGCGGGTGGATCAGCTCTTTATTAAAGGCATGCTGGGTCTGGAACACCTGGGGGTTTACAGCATGGCAGTGGTGATCAGCGAGCTGATGTTTCTGATCCCCCTCAGCATCAATTCTGCCCTCACAGGCAGGCTATACAATATAGAGGGGGAAGATGCGGGACGCACGGTGCTTACCCGCACCCTCAAGTTAAGTTTTTATGTGTGCATGGGCTTAACTCTGGTGGGCATTCCCCTGGCACTCCTGATCCCTTATGTGTATGGAATAGCCTTCAAGGGCGCCATCCTACCCTCTATGATACTGCTGTTGGGCGCTGCCTTTGCCTCTGTTGCCCGGGTATCCGCACCTTATTTCTTTACTTCTGGCAGGCCTTTGGTGCACCTGCGCATCACTTTCTTTTGTCTGATCACAAACACCCTGCTCAATTGGATCATGATCCCCATCTGGGGCATCAATGGAGCCGCCATCTCCTCTGCCATCTCCTACTTTATCTATGGCTCATATTACATCACGGTTCTGGTGAAAAAAGAAGGCTTCCAGCTGCGCGATCTCTTTGCCCTTTCACTGGATGATATCAGGATGATCTTACCGCAATGATACATATCAAACTCTCTTCCCAGCGCCAACCACAGTGGTTCTCCCTGGCGGGAATCCACACCCGGGGATACGTCTTTGATGCCCAGGGCAAGCTGTGGCAAGGCGCATCCCTCTGTAATCTCTTGCATGGCGTACAGGATGCCGTATCTCTGGAGACCATCGTCAGCCGACTAAACGGCTGTTTTGCCATTATCATCGAGGCAGAAAGCGGCACCCTGGCAGCCGTCGACAGGACGGCATCCATGCCCCTTTATTGGGTGCAAGAGCCGGGCATACAGCTCATTAGCGACGATCCCCAGGAAGCAGCCAGCCGGTTCCCCCATAAAGATACAGATGCCAGACGCATCTCCGAATACCTGCTCTCTGGCTTTTGCAGCGGGAATGACACCTTGCAAAAGGGGCTAAACCTCCTGCAGGCAGGCCAGATACTGGAAATCAGAGACGGCAAAAGCAGGATCATCCAATACTACAGATACAAACACCTGGAAAGCACCCCCACCAATCCAGCCACCCTCTATGAAGGGCTGGATACTGCCCACCTGAATAGCATCCGCCGTCTCATCCAAAGCCTGGATGGACGCCCCGTCGCCATCCCCCTTAGCGGCGGCTATGATTCCAGATTGATTGCCATCCTCCTCAAGAGATTGGGATATAAACATATCAGTGCCTTTTCATACGGACAGCGCCACAGCCGTGAGGTCAAGATATCCCATCAGGTTGCCCGTCTGCTGGAAATCCCCTGGACCTTTGTGGAACACCGCCCTCAAGACTGGTATCAAGCCTATCAATCCCCTTCCAGAAAGGAGTTTTATGCCTATGCTGGCAACGTGAGCAGCCGCCCCCACATCCAGGATTGGCTGGCAGTACGAGAGCTTTCCCAGAGTGGACACTGGCACAAGGATACGGTATTTATACCGGGGCATTCGGGTGATTTTGTACAGGGTTCCAATATCCCGCCAGCTTTTTGTGAAAAGCCCATTATCACACGGGAGATATTACTACAGAATATCTGGAAGAGTGTGTATCGCCTCTGGCATGCAGTGGATGAAGAGGTATATCAAAGGCTCAGCCAGCTTGTGCCCTCGGAAGAGGAGATGGATCAGGAGACTGCCGCCAGCCTGTTGGAAGGCTACCTATGGCAACAGCTTCAGCCCCGCTATATCTTGAATTCCCTACGTGTGTATGAATACTTTGGTTATGAGTGGCGCATACCCTGGTGGGATGCGGAGATACTGGATTTTTGGCAAAAGGTGCCCATCTCTGTACGCAGTGGCCGCCAGCTTTATAAGGCTTACATCGCCACAAAGCGTAATACCGGCATAGGCGTGTATCACAAAGAAACCATGCCTCGCCGTATCCGGGAGAGATTGATCCGCCAAAAATGGGGATACATATACGATCCTCGCTTCAGCCGCTTTGCCCCGTTCTATTTGGGCAAAGCCCACCGCCACAGCCAGCTTGGCGCCCTGCTACCTCAAAATCTGGAGTTACCAGAATATATCAGGGCAAACCAAGCCATCGCCAAGTGCAACATCAACGCAGTATCATCCTTGGTTGCCCTCAAAGAGTGGTGGGAAGGCTAAAGCCAAAGCGTTTATTTCTTGCGTGTTCTGGGTTTGGCTGGCTTGATGGGATCCGGGGTCACCTCCTCAATGGGAGCCGGTTCTGCCGGAGCTTCCGCATCTTTAAATTGCATCGGCTCTTTGATTACGTGACGCTTTAGCTCCACCTTCACGATGGGCTCTATGCGGTGGGAAACGATAAAGAGGGTTTTCCCTCTGGATAGTGCCAGCTTTTCTTCAATGGTCAAAGCCTGGATTTCACTAAGGGTGGTTACGCGCTCGATAGCGCCGGTAGCGGTGTCCACTATTTGGACAAAGTGCTGTTTTTCAGCCATGAAGGATACCTCCATCTGATATTTTTCGGGGAATTTTTTTACGATATCAACCACAAAATCCACGTAATCTCCCTTATGAACACGATACCATGCCCTGAAGGAGCGGCATTTCTCCAAGCGTGGGCACACCGCACACAGAGGTGCCTCCACCTTTCTGTGGCGCTTCAATTCGCATACGTAGATTCTGGATTTTCTCATGAAGTGCCAATCGTGCCAAGGGCTCTGTTTGTCAAGAGATATCGCCTTTTGCATACTTCCCCATCCAGCCGGATGCTCATATTTTGCTTGACCTCCCAGCCCTTTTTTATCCATAATGCCAAAAAGCTTGATCGAATTTGCCAAGTTACTGCTATTGCAACATATAGCTACAGCAAAAATAAGAGGTTAAAATGTATTTAGACAGTTTTTTGGATGCACGTGATATCTGCGTAAATCCTGATATCCAAAACAAAGAACAAGCATACAGCATGCTTGTGGATTTGATTTGTCGCAATCATAAATTGCCCATCTGTGGCGAAGACCTCTTGCAAAGGCTCTTACAGCGGGACGCGGAGGCACCCACCGCCTATCCCTCGGGCATCGCCATCCCCCATATCCGCATGGATGATTTTGATGACATTCTGGTGGCGATGATGTTTTTGCCCCAACCGCTTATGTTTGGCACAACCAAGGTCTCCTGGGTGGTTTTGATTATCACAGACAAGACCAGCTCCAAAATCTATCTCAATCTCGTGGCTGCCCTGATGGCACTTTCCAAGGATACCGCCTCTGTGCAAGCACTCACCACCGCAGAAGATGCTCATGCCGCCTTCAGCATCATCAAAAAACTGGGCATCTCCATCAAAATAGACCTTTACGTGGCAGACATTATGAATATCAACACCGTCACCATCCCACCGGAAGCCACGCTCCGGGAACTGATCCGCCTGATGGGAATGCACAGCCTCGCCGGCTTGCCCGTGGTGGATGAAACTGGCTTGTTTGTGGGAGAGGTGAATATCCTCAGCCTGCTCAAAGTGGGCATCCCAGAATACCTTACACGGATGGACAACCTCGATTTTCTGGTATCTTTTGAACCTCTGGAACGACTTTTGGAACAGCAGGACGAGCTGCAGGTGAAAGATATAATGACCCTCCAGCCCATCATCCTAAAGCCGGAAACCTCCATCATGGAGGCAGTGAGCGAAATGATCAAGCACGACAAACGCTATATGAGCGTAGTTAAAGACAACAAACTGATGGGCGTGGTGACGGCAAAAGACATATTTCATAAGGTAATTCAGGCATAAAACAATGACCATAATGATGTTAATCACCCTCTTTGTCTTCGTGATGACTTATATATTTATCATCATGGAGTGGATGAACAAAATGCTCGCCGCCATGATAGGCGGTTTTTTGATTGTACTCACGGGCATAATCCACCAGCAAGATGCCCTGATGGCGGTGGATTGGAATGTCATCTTTTTCTTGATCGGCATGATGCTGGTCATCTCCGTGCTCAAAAAGACCGGTGTCTTTATGTACATCGCCATCCGCACAGCCAAAATCGCCAGAGGCAAACCCATAGTAATTATGACCCTGATGTTCGTGATCACGGCGGTGCTCTCAGCATTTTTGGGCAGTGTGACCACGGTGATGATCTTGGTACCCATCGTGCTCTTGATCTGTGGAGAATTGAAGATTACGCCCATCCCCTTCATCATCACCATGGCAATCGCCTCCAATATGGGTGGTACCGCCACAATGGTGGGCGATCCTCCCAATATCATGATTGGCTCTGCCACAGATTACACTTTCATGGATTTTCTCTTCAATCTCACCCCGCCCGTGGTAATCATCACATGCGTAAGCGTGGCAATGATCTGGCTGATGTATCGCAATAAGATGAAGGTGAGCATGCAAAACCGCGCCCGCCTGCTCAGCTATCGTGAAGACACCCTTATCACAGACAAGAAATTGCTCCTTCGCAGCAGCATCGTCTTGCTGTTGATGTTGATAGCATTGATATTGCAGAGCGTTTTGAAAATAGAAACAGCCACCATCGCCATGACCGCCGGACTCAGCCTTTTATTGATGAGCAACCGCAATCAGGTGGAAAACGTGTTGATAAACGACGTGGATTGGGTGACCATCTTCTTTTTCATCGGATTGTTTATGATCGTGGAAAGCCTTGTGGTAACTGGCTTTATCGATATCATGGCAAAGGGCATCATAGATGCCTCAGGAGGCAGACCCAAAACCGCCTCCATGCTCATCCTCTGGCTTTCCGGCGCCCTTTCCGCCATCATCGATAACGTCCCCTTCGTGGCTGCCATGATTCCCATGGTGCAAAAAATGAGCACTTATATCAACAACCCCACAGCCATGCACCCCATTTGGTGGTCTTTATCCCTGGGAACCTGCCTGGGTGGTAATGGAACCTTAGTGGGAGCCTCTGCAAACATCGTGGCAGTGGGCATAGCCAGCCGCAATGGATTTCGGATATCTTTTAGGCAGTTCACTCAAATCGGCATTATTTTCACCTTCAATTCCCTCTTGATTTCCTCTGTATATCTGCTGGTGAGGTATTTCTAAAACCCCCATTATATCAGACTCTAAGGCGCCCAATCCCTTTTAAAACATCAAGCCCAGGATATCATCCACCTGCACGGGACCAAAGTAATCCTGCAAAGGCTTTTGAGAGAGCAGAGATTGGATGATATTCCTTTCATGAGGCAGCCCCGTAAGCGCCGCCTCCAGCTCCGAGCTATCCTTGAGTCCAAAATAATCCCCATAAAAGCGGATTCCAGTGATAATCCCTTGTTTCACTTGCAAATACATCTCTATGGTACCCGCCCCGGTGCGCACCCCCTGGTGAGTGGCATAGCTGGGTGAATGGCCATAATTCCATTCCCAGCTTTCATATTTCCGCTCGCTCAATTCCTGGATGGCGGCTCTTTCTGCCCCGGAAAAATGATAGTCCACAGATTCCGTGTATAGCTCGCGCACCCGTTGTTGAATCAAACCAATAAACTCATCCATACCAAGCGGTTGGCTGAGGTGATCGCTCACGTTGGTCACGCGGGAACGGATGGATTTGACGGCTTTATCTTTGAACTTTAGGGGATTTGTCTTCAGCGATTCCGAGAGGTCTGAAATCTGGGATTCAAAGAGGATGGTGCCATGCTGCAAGGTTCTGCCATTGATGATGGCTTTGGCATTGCCGCTAAATTTCATCCCCTCGATGGTGAGGTCATTGCGCCCTTCCAAGCGTGCATCCACCCCCAGGCTGTTGATCACATCCAAGATTGGGCGTGTGTATTTGGCAAAGGCAAAGGGCTTGTCTTCCTCATCTTTCACGATAAAGCTAAAGTTGAAATTGCCCAGATCATGAAATACGGCACCGCCACCCGTGAGCCTGCGCACCACTGGTATGCCACGTTTTTGCACATAATCCTGATTGATTTCTGCTAATGTATTCTGGTGTTTGCCCACGATGATGGAGGGAGCATTGATATAAATCAGGAAAACATCCTCAAAGATGTTCTCCAAGACATACTCCTCAGTGGCTATGTTGTATGGTGCATAATTGGAATCACTTACGATAAAGAGCATCTATCTCCCCTTTTTGATGCGCAGAGATCTGATAAGACGATACATCATCAGGGATATCGCCCCTGATATTAAGATCAATTCTCTCACGCCCAAAAGAGGATGAAAACTTACCTTATTATCTTTATCGATAGTATAAATGCCAAGTGGAGTAGTGCTTACATTGCCTCCTCCCCCTCCGCCTTCACTCTTTTCCTTCACGTCATCAGCGGGCTTTTCTTCCCCGGAATCAGTCTTGGCAGATTTCTTTGCCCGGGGTGTGGAGCTGCCTCCGCCTCCTCCAATGGACATCGATATCTTTGCCACGGGGATTACCGTGAGATCGTTTACCTGTGTGGCATCTCCAAAGGAAAGCTGAGCTCCAGCTCCCTTCACAAGTGCAGCGCGAATATTAGCAAGTATATCCAGAAATTTCATTTCTACCTCCCATACTATGAATATCAATATACCTGCCAAAGCCAATCTTGTCAATCAAATAAAGCGTTATTGAGAATAATCCTCGTTTGTGTAAATCGATTTTTTGCCACACTTGGCTGCTAACCACCACCTATTTCATTGTGTAGCAGATATATGCCTGTCCAATAGTGAGGCTTATCTAAATGAATTTATTTTTTAATTAGAAACATGGTGCTTTGTAAGGACGGGGCAGCGCTTGCCCATTAGCCACCCTTGTACCACCCTTGTCTCACCCTTGTCGAGACAAAGGAGAGACAAGGGTGGTTAACAGGGAAGAGGACAGAAAATAAAGAGCAATTCACGTGGATACGATATGCAATCAGCAATGATGGGGAAACGTAACCACCTATAAGGGCAGACATAAGGGCACTGTCTGAGGAAATTAAATGTTTTTCATTGACAGGCTGGGCATCATCAAAAATGGTGTACTCTAAATGTGCATCTCTAGCTCAGTCGGCAGAGCAACTGACTCTTAATCAGTGGGTCCGGGGTTCGAATCCCCGGAGATGCACCATGTTTTTCTGTTTTCAATTGCCGGTATCCCATTGTGGATCTGGACCGGTAATGGGAGCAGTGGATAGATTGCGGTAATTTGCCCTTTGCTCCGCATGACAAATGTGCTAAAGTGCGGCTGATTCATTTATGGACGACCGGCTTTGGTGCCGGTCTTTTTGCATTGGGTCCAAACAAAGATATTTTAGTGTTTAAGGAGAATATAAATGACAGCCCTGCACGCAAATTTGCCCTGTGACAAGAACGAATATGTGTTCACCTCCGAATCCGTGAGTGAGGGTCATCCAGACAAGGTTAGCGACCAGATATCAGACGCGATATTGGACGCCTTTTTAAAGCGGGATCCTTATTCCAAAGTAGCCTGTGAAACTCTGTGTACCAAAGATTTTGTGCTGCTTTCCGGAGAGACCTCCTCCCCCTCCCATGTAAGTTTTGAAGTGGAGCCTTTGGTGCGCTCTATCATCAAAGAAATCGGCTATGTTCATCCCGGCAAGGGTTTTGACCATAATTGCAAGATAGTCAATCTGTTGCATGATCAGGAAACTGAGCTGAGGGAAAACACCGGAGCCGGAGATCAAGGCCTCATGTTTGGCTATGCCTGCAGCCAGACCCATCAATTGATGCCATCCCCTATCGTGATGGCACACAACCTCTTGCTCAAGATGAGTCAACTGCGCAAAGACGGCACCATCCCCCAAATCCTGCCGGATTCCAAATCCCAGGTAAGCATGCGCTATTGTGGCAGAAAACCCATGGCTTTGGAAACTGTGGTGATTTCCACCCATCATCAGCCCCTCAGTGATGCCCAGTTCAAAGACCTCAAGGCTGCCATCCAGGAGCTGGTGATCGTGCCAGTGGTGCAGGAAATGGAGCGAGACAGCATGTGCAGCTTTTGCTCTGGCGATTATGAGGTGAAAATCAACCCCCTGGGAATGTGGGAAGATGGTGGACCCGCAGCAGATACGGGGCTCACCGGCCGCAAGATTATCGTGGATACCTATGGCGGCTGGGCTCAGCATGGCGGTGGCGCATTTTCCGGCAAGGATGCCAGCAAGGTGGATCGCAGCGCCGCCTATATGGCGCGTCACATCGCCAAAAGCATTGTTGCCTCCGGATTGGCAGAAGAATGCCTGATTCAGTTTTCCTTTGTGATTGGCGAGCATGAACCGGTATCTTTGATGGTGGAAACCTTTGGCAGCGGGGAGATGCCCGATAGTCAAATCGAAAAGCGCGTGAAGGCAAGTTTTGACTTGACAGTAAAAGGAATCATTGATTATCTGGATTTGAGAAGAGCGATCTACCTCCCAACCGCCAGTTATGGCCACTTTGGCAGAAGCGAAGATATCTTCAGCTGGGAAAAGATAAAAAAGCTCGTTTAGGCGTGATTTATGACACTTTTTGAAAAGCTAAAAGAAGCCAAGCCCTTCTTTTTGATTGCAGGACCCTGCGTGGTGGAAGACTTGGATACAATGAGGCACACTGCCCAAACGCTGGTGAATCTGAGCGATGAATTAGGCTTGCCGTTGGTATTCAAATCCTCATATCGCAAGGCAAATCGCACAAGTGGAGACTCACCGGAAGGTCCCGGCTTGGAACAGGGCTTGACTATCTTACAAAAGCTGAAGCAGGATTTTGGCTTCCCCATTCTCACAGATGTGCATGAATGTGTGGATGTGCCTATTGCCGCTGAAGTGTGTGACATCCTGCAAATACCCGCATTTTTGAGCAGACAAACTGCGCTCATCGAAGCTGTGGCATCTTCCGGCAGGATAGTAAATATCAAAAAAGGGCAGTTTATGGCTCCTGAAGACATCATTTCTGCCGCCTCCAAAGCCCAAAATGCCGGGACGGATGAGGTGTTGCTCACAGAGCGGGGTAGCAGCTTTGGCTATCATAATTTGGTGGTGGATTTTAGGGGGTTTGCCATTATGGCACAATCCCAGCTCCCTGTGGTATATGACGTTACCCACTCCCTGCAAAGGCCATCTTTGGGCAAGGCATCCGGCGGCACACCCCAATATGCCGCCATGATGGCACGGGCAGCCATGGCTACAGGGATGGTGAAGGGACTCTTTATCGAAACCCATCCCCAGCCCTCAAAGGCCCTCAGCGATGCAGCCAGTATGTTGCCTCTGGATGAGATGCGAGGTTTGTTGACAGATGCCATCCGCGTGAGAATGGCTTTGGATGAAACCTGAGCGTAATATGTATAATCGGACTAAGTCATTAACCTATGTATGCACTATTAAAGGAGTAACTAATGCCAGAACTGCGTTTTAAAGAGATACATCCTGGAGATTATGAGGCTTTTTCCAGGCAGGTAAATTTCTTGAAAAAATATGAAAAACCCCTCAAAACCAGAATTAGATGGGACAGGATCAAACTCCTGATTTTCGATTGTGATGGAGTGATGACGGATGGGCGCATCATTTATGGGAACGAAGGGCAAGAACTGAAGAACTTTTGTGCCCAGGACGGAATGGGTTTTATGCTCTTGCAGCATACCGATATCACTGTGGCAGTTATCACGGGCAGAGAATCCGAGGCGTTGACGCGGAGATGTAAGGACCTTAAGATCCAGTATGTGTATCAGAAGATCAGCAATAAACTGGAGCAGACGAAAGAGCTGTTGGCAGAGCTGAAGCTGGATTTTGACAATGTGCTCTTTATGGGTGATGATTGGAACGACATCCCCACCATGTGTCACGCTGCAGTGGCGGTGGCGCCTGCCAATGTCCAGCGCGACGTGGCTGTTTATGCGGATTATGTGATGGTTTCCAGCGGTGGGCATGGAGCAGTGAGAGAGTGTATCGAGCTGGTGCTCAACAATATGAGCATCTATGAGCAGACGGTGGTGAGTTATCTTAACAAGATTTCTTAGGGCAGCTTGCCTGGCATGGCTGATGCTTGCCTTTGCCTGTAAATCACAGGACCTGAACCAGAAGTTTGACACTCTGGATAGGAATCTGCCGGATGAGAGCAGTCTGGACGTGAAAATAGTGGAATTTGATGGAGATAAGGTGGATTATGAGCTATCGGCAAAGCGTATCGATCGCTTTTATGATCGCCGCATCCTGAATGCCATCAGTGCCAGCCTTACTTCCTACAATCACGATACGGGCGGAGTCTCCTATCTGCAGGCGGATTCCACCATTGTGGATGATGCCCGCAACATGGTCTTTGCCTATGGGAATGTGAGGCTCAGCTCGCCCAGCGGCACGGTTCAATCCGCAAGTATGACCTGGGATAGAAATATGGATCAAATCATAGCTCCGGGGCAGGTGGTCTTGACCAAAAATGGCAATACCCTGCGCGGTAACCATCTGCGCACCAATTCCAATATAGATTATGCCCAAATGGAGACGGTTTCTGCCGATGGCATCTTTGACGCGTCTGATTTTGATTGGTAGCCTGCTCCTTTTGCTGCCACTTTGTATGCAAGCAGCGCAGGCGCAGGAGAAGTTTAAGCTGATTCACTCCGACCAGCTGAATTATAACAAGCTGGAAAACGAGCAAATCCTGGAGTTGAGGGGCAAGGTGCACTTTTGGTATGGGGATACGGAGTTTAAAAGCGATAGGGCGATGATCTTTGACGTGCAGAAGATTGCCCGCTTGATGGGTAATGTGACGGTTATCAACGACTCTTTGGAGCTGAAGGCCGATAGCGTGGCGTATTATCGCTTTAGTGAAGAGCTGAATCTGGGCGGCAAAGTGCGCGTAACGGAAAGGCGCCAGAGCGGCAGCCTGAGGTGGTTTGCCAGCCAATACGCCGTCTACAACCGCAAAGAAGACAAGCTGACGGCATGGCAGGATGTATCTTCTTGGGATAAGGATGAAAACGCCCATGCCTCCTGTGGTTATGCCTTTTGGGATAGAGACAATGGTTATGCCTATATGATCGAGAACCCCATGCTGAGCGCAGGGGAAGAAGACACTTTATATATCAAGGCGGATAAGATAGAGTATTTTGATGAGGGGCGCAAGATCGTAGCCACATTCAACGTGAATGTGCAATCCAGTGACTATCAGATTACAAGCGACTTCCTCATCTACCTGATGGATGAAGAGAAGGCAGTATTCACCGGCATGCCGGAGTTTGCCTCCGAATATGCCATCGCAACGGCTGATGAATTCTATCTCTTCTTTGATGAACGCAAGCTGGACAGGGCAGAGCTGCAAGACAATTGCAGGGTATATTTTGCCCAGGAAAAAGATGCACCCAAAGAGAGCTGGGTTACGGCAAACTATATCGCCATCAGTTTTCGAGAGGAGGGAATCGATAACTTTAGTGCTGAGGAGGATGTGGAATACTTTTTCCATCAGACCAAAGAGCGTAAACAGGATGAGTTTTTTAACAGTGCGAAAGGCTTTTATTTGGAAGCTAAGTTCAATGATGATAACAAACTGGAATGGATGCAGATGAATCAGCAAGTGAAAGGCATCTACAAATTCCACAACAATCCTTGACAAATATAGCACACTTTAATATCTTAGTAATATGGAAATGCATAAAATTCAAGCTAAGAACCTCGTAAAAATATATGGGCGCCGAACGGTGGTAAACGACCTTTCTATGGAGATTAATCAGGGGGAAGTGGTGGGCATCCTGGGCCCCAACGGAGCGGGCAAGACCACCACCTTCTATATGATTATCGGCCTTGCCAAGCCCAATAAAGGCAGGGTGTTGCTCAATGATAGGGAGATCACCCGTTTACCCATGTTCAAGCGTGCCCGCTTGGGGCTGGGCTATCTGGCTCAGGCACCCTCCATCTTTGCCAAGCTGAGCGTGGAGGATAACGTCTTGGCTATCCTGCAGACCCTCAAACTGCCCCGGGCAGAGCAAAAAAGGCGTTTGGAAGAGGCGCTGGGCGAGCTGGGGCTCAGCAAACTATCCAAGCAAAAAGCATACACCCTCTCCGGTGGAGAACGCCGTAAGCTGGAGATTACCCGGGCTTTGGTTACCAATCCTTCCTTTATTTTTATGGATGAACCCTTTGCAGGGGTGGATCCAATTGCCGTGGCGGATATTCAGGATATCATTGCCAAACTGAGAGATAAGGATATCGGAGTAATGATTACAGACCATAACGTGATCGAGACTTTGAAAATCGTAAATCGTGCTTATATTATTTATGAAGGAAAGATAATCGTTTCCGGTTCATCCAAGGAGTTGATAAATGATGAAAAAGCCAGGCAATTGTATTTGGGAGAGCGGTTTATGTCCAATCCTTTTGATAATATGTGACCACTATGCTTGATCAACACCTTTCCCTCCGCCAAAAGCAGGAGCTTGCTCTCAAGCCCAAGATGCTGCAATCTCTCAGGATGCTATCCCTGCCCATCCTGGAGCTGGAGAGCTATATCAAACAAGAGTTGATTGATAACCCGCTTTTGGAATTGCGTGAGGAAAAGGAAGATGAAGACCTGGATACCAGCAGCTATGACAGCCCACAGGAAGACAACCGCCCCCTTGAAGATCAGGATGCGCAGGAGGAGCATGACAAGAACATCTCTGAAGCGCGGGAACTTACCGAAATCCTGGATCAATGGAACGATTATCACAGCAGCTATGAATCCTATCGAAGTGACAGCGAACAGGATCAGAGAGAAACCCTGATCCGCTATGAGGAAGACGGACGGGTGAAGTTTTTGGAGCAGCTCTATCCCCTGCAGCTCACGGAGGAAGAGTTTGACTTTTGTGCCGAACTTGTGGATAGCTGTGATAGCTACGGCTTTTTGCCCAAGGGATTTGACGTGGTGAAGACCGCACGTTATTTTGGGATTAACGCCCAGCGTGCACGCCAATTGCACGACACCATCCTGCAGCTAAATCCCAAAGGTATCACTGCCACGGATATTGGACAGTGCCTCTTGGCACAGCTTAGCCCCGAACAGCTCGAAAACCGCATCATCTGAGGGCTATGTCCCGACCCCTTTGAGGATCTCATCCATCGCCGTTATCAGAAACTAGCCTCTCACTTTGGCGTTTCTGAGGATTCCATCCTCTTGGCACGAGAGCAGATTGCCCGCCTGGATCCCAAACCCGGGCTGCGCATCCTGCCCGGCAATGCCAGCTATGTATATCCCGATGTCACTTGGAAGAATATCGAAGGTGAGTATGTGGTAATCATCAACGACCACATCACCCCCAATATTATCATCAGCCCCCGCTATCGTAAGATGATCAACCGTGGTGCATTCGACAGGGAGACCCTGCAATACGTGAGAGAAAGGGTGAATTCTGCCAAGTTCCTCATCAAATCCATCTTTATGCGCATGCGCACCCTGGAGCGCGTGTCTCTTTCCATCATCAAGTTTCAATCAGATTTCTTTTATAAAGGCCTGGGCATCATGCAGCCACTCACTTATGCCACCATTGCCCAAGACTTGGGCGTTAGCGAATCCACCATCTCCCGCGTGGTGCGCCATAAGTATGCAGAAACCCCCTTTGGCACCTTTGCCCTCAGAGATTTCTTTAGCAGCACAGCAGGCATGGACGACAATCTGGAGACCATCTCCCGCCAACACGTCAAAAGCCACATCGTGCGCATGATAGACCAGGAAAACAAACAAAAGCCGCTCAGCGACCAGGAATTGGTGGATAACCTCAAAGAGCTGGGCATGACCGTATCCAGACGCATCATAGCCAAATACCGCTATGAAATGGGTATCTTAAACAGCCGTCTCAGAAGGAGCTAACTATATGCAGAATCATCAGGTTATCATTATTGGAGGAGGACCCGGAGGCTATGAAACCGCCATCCGCTTAAACCAATATGGGATAGATTGCGCCGTGGTGGAAGCCCAGCGCGTGGGTGGAGTGTGCCTCAATCAGGGATGCATCCCCACCAAAGCCTTGGTAAAGAGTGCCGAATTGTGGCATGAGATGCAGGAAGCCTCAGCTTTCGGACTGCCCACAGCGGATTTGAAGCTGGATTACAAGAACGTGGTGGAGCGCAAGGACAAGGTGGTGGATCAGCTTGTGGGCGGCATCGAATTCCTCTTTCGCAAACGCAATATCCCCATCTACAACCACAAAGCCACCAGCATCAACAAAGAAGGCGACCTGTGGAAGGTCTCCCTCGCCCAAGCCGATGCCATCACAGCGCCCTATGTCATCATTGCCACCGGCTCTGAATCCCGGTCTCTCCCCGGCATCAAGATCGATGAAGTGGATGTGCTTTCCTCCACCGGCATGCTACAGATGCAGGAGCTTCCCGCCAGCCTGGCTGTTATCGGCGGCGGTGTGATTGGCTGTGAGTTTGCCTCAATAATGAACAGCTTTGGCGTAAAGGTGTATATCATCGAGTTCCTGCCCCGCATCGTAGCCTTGGAAGACGAAGAGCTTTCCAAGCGACTGGGAATGGCTCTTAAAAAGTCTGGCATCAAGATCAGCACCGGCGTGGGGCTCACCTCCATCAATAAAACCGAGGCTGGGCTGGAGCTTACCCTTTCCAACGATAGCACCCTCACCGTGGATAAGGTCTTGATGAGCGTGGGCCGCAGCCCTGTGATGAATATAGATTGGCAGCAGGGTGCCCCCGATATGGAGAGGGGCGCCATAGTGATAGATGACTATATGCACAGCTCTTTGGATGGCGTATATGCCATCGGAGACGTTACCAACAAGCTGGCTTTGGCACACACCGCCAGCAAGCAGGGCATGATAGCCGCAGAGCATATTCACTGTCGGATACTGGGCAAACAGTGTGATATCCCTGCCTTGGAGTATGCCAACATCCCCCGCTGCACCTTCACCAGCCTGGAGCTGGCATCTGTGGGGCTTAGCGAAGCCGATGCCAAAGAGCGTTTTGGTGAAATCATCGTGGGCAAATTCCCCTTCACGGCATCCGGCAAAGCCCTCGCCATGGGTAATGCCAATGGACTTGTCAAGACCATCGCCCGAGCAGACACCCAGGAGCTGGTGGGAATGCACATCCTGGGGCCCAACGCTGCCGAATTGATAGCCCAGGGTGCCATCCTCATTGCCCAAGGCGCCAAAGCAGAGGCAGCGGAAGCCATCACCTTTGCCCATCCCACTTTATCTGAAGCAATCAAGGAATCCATCGAGGATATCCGCAAGCTTTCCATACATAAAATTTAATCAAAAAAGGAGGTATCATGCAGATTACGATTACTGCCCGCCACTTTGAGCTAACCAAGGCCATTAGGGATTATGTGGAATCTTCCTGCCTTAAAATCCAGAAGTACTTTGACCACATCATCTATATGCACATCACTCTGGCTTTGGAAAACAACCGCAACCTCTGCGAAATTTCGCTGGGTGCATCCAGATTCAACCTGCAAAGCCAAGCTGAGGAGATGGATATGTATCTCTCCATTGATACAGCTTTGGACAGAATGGAAGCCCAGATCAAAAAGCTCAAAGACCGTGTGACCGACCACCAAAAGAAAGCTCTCAAAGACCACTTCCGAGACTTCTCCCGAGCCACTGAAATCGAAGTGAATACCGAAAGTCGAGCCCGTAAAACTGTCAAAACCAAACGCGTCGTACCTGAAAGCATGGACATTCAGGAAGCGATGGAGAAAATTGATGGCATGAAAGAGGAATTCCTCATCTTTAGAAATGTAGAAACTGACCGCTTGAACGTCTTGGTAAAAAAAGACGCCGAGCATTATAAACTGTTTGAACCATAAACTCTTGCTGGCATATCCTCCCTCCGCCAATGGCCTGATAGCCTCACACGGAGGGAGGATGCCCAGCAGCTATCATGGAGATATAATATGCGGGAACTTACTGTAAAAGAACTGTTTGACTACAAAAAGAAAGACCTCGCCCTTTCCATCGTCACCGAGCCGGAAACCCTAAACAAAAAGATCAACTCTCCCCACGTAAACCGTCCCGGCCTTGCCATCACCGGCTGGCTGGAGGTTTTCACCCCGGAGCGCATCCAGATCTTTGGCGAGGCAGAAGTGCGCTATCTGCAAAGCATCAGCAAAGACCTGATGTTGGAGCGCCTGGGCAATCTCTTCAAGACGGATATCCCTTGCGTGATTATCAGCAAGGGGCTCACCCTGCCTCCGCTGGTGGAACACCTGGCAAACGACCTCAATATCGCCCTTCTCTCCAGCCGCCTTTCCACCCTGCAATTGATTTACCAGCTCAACCGCTTTCTGCAGGATATATTCGCCCTGGAAAAGACCATCCACGGCACCCTGGTGGACGTATTTGGTTTGGGCATACTGCTCACCGGCAAAAGCGGCATTGGCAAAAGCGAATGTGCCCTGGATTTGGTGAACCGCGGCCACAGCCTCGTGGGCGATGATTTGATCGCCATGCGCCTCATAAACGACCAATTGATAGGCAAAAGCGGCAGAGACTTTGGCTTCTTTATGGAAATCCGCGGCGTGGGCTTTGTGAATGTGGACAAGATGTTTGGCATCGAAAGGGTGCGCCACCAAAAGACAATCGACATGCAGATTGAGCTGATGCCCTGGCAGGAAAACATGGATTACGAACGCATCGGACTCACCAGCAACTATGTGGAACACCTGGGCATCAAGCTCCCCATCATCTACCTGCCCGTATCTCCGGGAAAAAGCGTCTCCGTGGTGGTGGAAGTTGCCGCCAAAAACCAACTGCTGAAAGGCGTTGGCTATGATGCTGCGGAAGATTTTAACCGCAGGCTAAACGAAGAAATCCGCAAACAGACACTATTTAAGAAGAACAAGGCTATGGACGATGATCAGCAAAACGGTAAAGATAACTAACCGCCTGGGTTTGCACGCACGTCCCTCTGCCCTCCTGGTAAAGGCAGCCACCAAATATCGCTCCGAATTTCACATCGAAAAAGACGGCATGAAGGTGAACGGCAAAAGCATCTTGGGCGTGATGATGCTTGCTGCAGAGCATGGCAGCACGCTGGTTTTAACCGCCGAAGGAGTGGATGCCGAATACCTTTTGGAAGAAATCTCCGCCCTCATCGAACAAGGCTTTGGAGATGAATAAAGTATATAAAGGGAATACCATCAATGCCGGTATCCATATCGGCAAAGCCCGGTTTTTATCCTCCCTGTCCCAGATAGTCCCCTCCCACAAAGTCACTGCAGATGAGGCTGCCGAGGAATTTAACCACCTCACCGCTGCCCTGCAAAAGGCTTCCGCCCAGATTGCAGATATCCTTGCCACACTGCCCTCTGATGGGGCTGAACGTGAAATCTTCGACGCCCATCAGATGATCCTCCACGATCCGGATCTCCTTGCCAGATTGGAGCATCTGGTACATACGGATGGATACAATTCCGCCCAAGCCATCCGCACCGCCTTTGAAGAGGTGATTCACACATTTAATGGGATGCAAAACGACTTTTTTGCCCAACGTGCTGCCGATTATAAAGACTTGCAACAGCGCATCCTGGTGATTCTTTTGGGAGATGTGGCTGATCCCCTTGCCGCCTTCCAGCCCTCCGAGGTGCTCTTTGCCTCGGAGACCAGCCCCAGCCTCGTGATCGCCATGGCAGATAAAGGCATCCCCGCTTGGGTGAGCCAGAAAGGCGCTTACACCTCTCATGCCGCCATCCTTTCCCGTGGCTTGGATATTGTGGCGCTCTCTTCCATACACGATCTGCCAGACTTGGTGAAAGACGGAGATATGGTGGTGGTGGACGCCATCGAGGGCAAGCTGATTGTGGCTCCCGATGAGGATACCCTCCGGCACTATCAACAGCTGCAACAGCGCTTGCAATCTGCCGATGCTTTGGATCAGGCAGCTGCTCTCAAACCCGCCATCACCCAAAATGGACGCACCATCAAGGTCTTGGCAAATATAGAATTACCCTCGGAATCTGCCACCCTCAAGGATGCCGGAGCAGAAGGCATAGGGCTATTCAGGACAGAATTTCTGTATCTGGATCAAAGCTCCCTGCCCTCTCAAGAGCAGCAATACCACCATTATCTCACCGTTGCCCGCCAGATGGCGCCCCATCCCGTCACCATCCGCACCTTCGATTTGGGTGGAGACAAGCTTTCCCACCTCATCCCCTCAGAGCGGGAGGACAACCCCTATTTGGGCTGTCGTGGGCTCAGGTTTTCACTTTCCCGCAAGGATATCTTCAAAACCCAGCTCAAAGCCGTTTTGCGCGCTGCTCTTCACGGCGATCTGCGCCTGATGTTTCCCATGGTCAATGATGTCACAGATTTACGTGCAGCCAGAGAATTGGTGCAAAAATGCAGTGAGGAATTGACTGAGGAGGGGGTTGGACATAAGGCAGACATCCCCTTGGGAGTGATGATTGAAGTGCCTTCCGCTGCCTTGTGTGCCTATGAATTGGCGCAAGAGGCAGATTTCTTTAGCCTGGGCACCAACGATCTTGCCCAATACACCCTGGCTGTAGACCGCAATTCCGATGCCCTTGCCAAGAAATATATCCAACACCACCCCGCCGTCATCCGCTTGATAGCCTTCACCATAGCCGCTGCCAAAGAGGCGGGCATCCCCGTGGCAGTATGTGGTGAAATGTCTTCCATTCCCAAATACATCCCGCTTTTGGTGGGCATGGGCATAGATGAGCTCAGCGTTCCTCCCCGCAGGGTTGCCCGTTGCAAAGCGATTATCCGCGCTTGTGATCAGGCGTTGGAAGACACCCTGCAAAGCACCCAGCCACACAGTTTGACGGCATTGGAAAAACTGATAAACCAAGACTTTAAAAAATACTACCAGATTTGAGGTCCACATGATTCAATTCGATTATCGCAATATGCTATATTCCCCGCAACTTAAGCGGGCTCTCAGCCCCCAGCAGATTGAGGATATGCAAGGCGCCATCCAAGAGGCACATCAGGAAATAGAGGCACAGCGCAAAGCCGATATCCTGGGCTTTTATGCCCTGCCTGAGCAGGATACCGGTCATATCGATAGCTTTATCCGGCAAATCGATCCCCGTTTTGATACGATGCTGATTTTGGGCATCGGCGGCTCTGCATTGGGCAATAAGGCACTGTATTCAGCACTGCGCACGGAGCGCAAGCTGCCCCGCCGTGTATTGGTGTATGACAACGTAGATCCCGTCTTTTTGCATGAGATCTTAGCTGAAATCAATCTGGAAACCACCCTCTTCAATGTGATCACCAAAAGTGGCACCACCGCCGAAACCATGGCTGGCTACATGATTCTCACGGATATCATCAAACAGCGTTTCCCGGATGATTATACCCGGCGCATCATCATTACCACAGACCGTGAAAAGGGCTTTTTGCGCCAGGTAATCCAGAAGGAAGGCTATCATTCTTTTATCGTGCCAGACAACGTGGGCGGACGCTTCTCTGTTCTCACGGATGTGGGGCTGCTCTCTTCTGCCTTTGCCGGCATGGATATTGCCCAGCTTCTCAAAGGTGCGGCTGCCATGAGAGAACGCGCGGAAAACAGCGATATCTGGGCAAACCCTGCCTACCTCAATGGCGTGATGCACTTTCTTTATATGCGCCAGGGCAAAAATATCAGCGTGATGATGCCCTATTCCAATTCCCTGTATGATATCGCGGATTGGTATCGCCAGCTGTGGGCGGAAAGCCTTGGCAAGCGTAAAGACACCAGGAATAGAGACATCTATGTGGGGCAAACCCCCGTCAAGGCGTTGGGCAGCACAGACCAACATTCACAGGTGCAGCTTTATGCTGAGGGACCTTTTGACAAGGTCTTCACCTTCCTCAAGGTGCAAAGCTTCAATCACGATTACACGATCCCCAACCTGCATCCAGACCGCGAGGAGGTCAGCTATTTGGGTGGCAAAAAGCTATCTGAACTCCTTAATGCAGAAGCCCTTGCCACAGCCGTTGCCCTCACCAATGCCGGGCGTCCCAATGCCAGCATCACCTTCCCCACTCTGGATGAATACCATGTGGGCGAATTCGTGATGATGTATGAGATTCAGACCGTTTTCACCGGCATGCTGCTGCACATTGATCCCCTTGATCAACCCGGTGTGGAAGCCGGCAAAATAGCCACTTATGCCCTGATGGGTAAAAAGGGTTATGAAGAGGAGTTGGAGCGGATCAAGAGCCTGCTGTAAAGACATTTTGAGTTTGGCAATCCTCAGCGTATGGAATTGCATACCTGGGAACAGGGTGCCGTTAGCTGGCTAAATTTCATGTGCCAGGTATCAGCTTCAGTATTATTTGATTCATCGCGAGCGCAGCGAGCTCCCTAAGAGAGTCTCAGCAGAGACGCTATTTCAGGTCAATTCCTATTATATCTATACATTAGGAGTCTCACCAGAGACGGCATATTTGGCTCGCAGCGCGAGAGCATAGAGGTGCTAAAGCGCCTGTTGATTGCCCACTGTGTTTACGGTTGAGGTTCGTTTTGCTCAAGTCGAGTCCCTGCTTCTTCCCCATTAGCCACCCTTGTCTCTCCCTTGTCTCGACAAGGGAGAGACAAGGGAGAGACAAGGGTGGTTAATGGGCAAGGAGTGCCCAGACCTTAAATTGGCTGACGCCTTTATCTGTTCTCTTCCTCTTCTTCCTTGATCTTGAGCACAGTGCGCAACATCTTGGGATTGCCAGTATTAAAGGTACATTCCCACATTCCGTCTGCTTTTTTTTCAAAGACAAGCTTGCCGGGAATATCAACAGAAAGTACAGAATCATGAGAATGCGCCAGGTCAAAACCAAATTCAACCACATATATTGTGGGATCATCGTCGCAATATTCCTCATTTTTGATTCTGATTCTCTTTACCTTATACCTTTCTCCCAACAGCTCCACCACGTTTTCCTTCAGGATGGCAAACTGTTGTTTCTTCAGACGAGAAATCTTGGGATTACATGCTGATAACAGCATCATACATAGAACGATAATGATAAAGCCGCTAAGCGTCTTCATTTTCCCTCCATAAGTCCAAATGCTTTTTTAAAACCTTATCGAAAATGGCCTTCATAACACTTGTCATAGATTTATCCTCCATCAGAAAGATATCTTATGCCTGCGATGGATGCCGGTGCAAAGTGGATAAAATCCGCAGAGCCAAACAATTCACATGCCGTTTTAGCCATAAAGTCAAACATAAGAATCTTGAAAACCTCGAATGTGTGTATTATAAATTATTTTTATTGGACTCAATGTATTGGTGTTATGGTTTTATGTCAACAAAAAAGTAGTTTTGATGTAGCTTCAGAATAAGTAATTGACAAAAAGACATGTTGGATTTTATGTGAAGAATCTCGTGTATACATAAGCATATCAATAGATTAGCAAACCAATCAAGTACAAGGAGCCAGGAATGATTCATTTAATTAAAGGAGATATCTCCACCTTCGCGGGCGATGCCATTGTGAACGCTGCCAATACCAGTCTCTTGGGCGGAGGCGGTGTGGATGGGGCAATTCACCGGGCTGCAGGTCCAGAGCTTTTGGCAGAGTGCAAAACCCTGGGCGGCTGCCCAACCGGTGAGGCAAAGATCACCTCTGGATACAAGCTTACCAGCCGTCATGTAATCCATACTGTTGGTCCCATCTGGCGTGGTGGCAGCCAGAATGAGGCAGCCCTTCTTGCATCCTGCTATCAAAATTCCCTGCAGCTTGCCCTTAGCCATGGGCTCACCTCCATAGCTTTTCCCAACATATCCACGGGAGTATATGGCTTTCCCAAGGATCTGGCTGCTGAAATTGCCCTCCGCAGCGTGCGGAGATTTTTGGATAAAAATCCTGACGTGGAGGTGAGTTTTTACTGCTTTGATGATGAGAATTATAGTCTGTATCGAGGGCTGATTGAGGATTTGGACGAAGCTGCAAGATAATACAACCATGATACTTTCGGTTAATTGAGGTTGATTTCGTGATGCTTGGCAGCACATGAAACAAGAATTTAATTGACAAAAAAGCCCCTTTGGATTTGAAGGAACAAACTTGCAGTGGAGGATTAGTCCTAATTGGTAAGGCAGCGGTCTTGAAAACCGCCGGGTTCTGCCCTTGGGGGTTCGAATCCCTCATCCTCCGCCACTTAGATGTTTATAGCGTGTTCCCGATTTGGGGAGAGGTGACCGAGCTGGCTGAAGGTGCACGCCTGCTAAGCGTGTGTGGGTCAAAAGCCCACCGAGGGTTCGAATCCCTCCCTCTCCGCCATTAGATATTTGTGATTGGGCAGTCGCCAAGCGGTAAGGCAGCGGGTTTTGGTCCCGCCATCCGGGGGTTCGAATCCTCCCTGCCCAGCCACTTATCTTCTTAACATATATGTTTTGTGAACGGGAACAGTGATTCCGATAATGCTGGGCAGTCGCCAAGCGGTAAGGCAGCAGGTTCTGGCCCTGCCATACGGGGGTTCGAATCCTCCCTGCCCAGCCAATACCATTGGCACATACATTCTTTTTAATATCCCCAAAAGTCATGTAATCAATGGGATTTTTGCATCTCTTTTTCTCCTCTTCTTTTTTGGTGGCTACGGTTGATGAAAGCCCATGAAATCAAGATAAGGGCAGCATACTTGAATGTCAGAGATATACGTACACACCAAGAATATCATAATATTTAGCAATAACCTACTTTTTCCCTTGCCAAAAAAAGCCTGTTTGGTTTTATGGTGATCGATAAAATAATTATAAGGATAACACCAATGAAACGCTTGATACCCGCTCTGATTGCGCTGCTGCTCTTGGCAGGCTGCGTGGAATATGATGAAGAATTGTGGATAAATTCTGACGGATCCGGTAAAGCCACCTTGCGGATTGTGCATCGCTCGTCTTATGCAAATGCTGATGAAGTGATGCGTAAGGCAAACCTTCCCGGCATTACCCTCACAGAGCAGAAGATATCAAAAGTGGGACCTGACGTTGTGTATCAAATCAGTTTCACTTTCAAAGATGTGGAATCCTTTAATAATGTAAACGACCAAATCGGAACGGCTGATTTCTGGGGCAAAATCACTATCAACCGTGAACCTGGTGGCAAGATCGGCTTCAAGCGCAGGATTGCTTTGGGATCGCAAGATTCCGGAGACGATCTGGAGAATCTATTTAGCCAGGCGCAGGTGGATCATCCCGTGTGGAAGTATAAGGTGCATTTGCCTTGGAAAGTACTGTCTGCAAACGCTGATGAGCTCTCCATCGATAGAGCTTCCAAGACCGTGTCTTGGGAGTTTGACACCCGTCAATTGTGGAATAGAGATGAATATATGACGGTGGATATGGAAAAAGGCACGCCCTGGATACCCATGATTCTGGTGGCTGTGGCTGTTATTCTATTGGGATTCCTGGCGTTTTGGATGATCCGTATCTCCAGAAGATCACATCTCTTGGAGAGAATCGAACACGAAAGCGAAAAGAAAGAAGAATAGCCCGAAAGCTTATACCCAGAGTGCTACATAGACAATAGACCAAAACTCTTGTTGGGAGTAATCTACTCCTCATCCCTTAGCTTTTTCCACCACTCCAAACGCTTGGCGATTTCCTTTTCAAAACCGTATTCTCCGGGGGTGTAGTAGGTTTTTTCATCCATGGCATCGGGGAAGTATTTCTGATAGCTATAGCGGTTTTTGTGGTCATGATCATATTGATATCCCTTGCCATAATCGAGGTCTTTCATCAGCTGGGTGGGAGCGTTGCGGATATGGAGGGGAACGCCGTAGTGGCTTGTTCTACGGGCATCCTGAGCGGCTTGAAAATATGCGGAATCAGCCGTGTTGCTCTTGGGCGCCGTTGCCAGATATATCACCAGTTGAGACAAGGCAGCGGCTGCTTCCGGCATGCCGATAAAGAGCAGGGCATCTTTGGCGGCAATCGCCACTCCAAGGGCATGGGGATCTGCCAAACCCACATCCTCACTGGCAAAACGAATCAGCCTGCGCACGATATATCTGGGGTCTTCCCCACCTTCCAGCATCCGTGCCAGCCAATATAATGCGGCTTGGGGATCGGAGCCACGCAGGGATTTGTGCAGGGCGGAGATGAGGTTGAAATGCTCTTCCCTGCCCTTGTCGTAAAACATCGTTTTCTTTTCCAGAATGGCTGCCAATTGCTCTATCTGGGGATGAGGATTGTCTTTCAGGAAGCTTTCCACCAGCTCCAGATAGTTTAGCGCTCGGCGGGCATCGCCTCCCCCCTGCCTTGCCAGCCAACCGCACACGTTTTCGTCCAGCTCCAGCTCCAATGCCTCAAATCCCCTGCGCAGGATTGCCTCCAGATCTTCCTCTTTAAGCATCTGCAATACAAACACATGACAGCGGGAAAGCAGGGCGGGGATCACCTCAAAAGAAGGGTTTTCTGTGGTGGCGCCAATCAAGACCACGGCTCCGCTCTCCACATAGGGCAAAAAGGCGTCCTGCTGGGATTTGTTGAACCGGTGGATTTCATCGATGAAGATGAGGGTGGGCTGTCCCTGCATGCGGTGAGAATAATCGGCATCCTTCATGGCTGCCTTGACATCGTTGATACCGGTGAGCACGGCGCTGAACTGGATAAACCGCAGTTTAGTGCTTTTTTCGATGATGCGGGCAATGGTGGTTTTGCCGGTGCCGGGAGGACCCCACAGGATGAAGGAGCGGTATTCATCGGTGGTAAGCATCTGGCGCAGGATGGAATTCCCATCGATAAGCTTGTGTTGACCCAATACCTCGTCAATGCTATTTGGGCGCAATCTTTCTGCCAAGGGAACCTTGCGCTCAGCAGCGGCTTTGCCTTCAAAGATATCGCTCTGGTGGCTCATGATTGCATCCTTTCAGCCAGTGTGTTCTGGCTTTGCTGTGCCCAGGCATCGCCATCCCTCAAATACACAAACGCCGCATACAGCGCTGCCTTGCCAATCGGCGCCACGGGGTTGTCTGCTATAAACTGAGGAATATCCTCAAGGGCAATGGTGAGCAGCGCACTGTGCTCTCCCTGCAAAATAGCGTGTGTGGCGCAGTTGCGCAATTGCTTTGCCGTGAGCTTGACCCTGGTGATATAAAGCATCTCCGGCTTGCCAATCAAGAGATTCATCCCCAAACCCAGGCAGATGGAATGATCCACTTGACGGGGCGTCAATCCCAACTCCTCTTTTAGCTCTTTCATAATATGGGAATAGGGGCTTGTGTCAATCGCAATCCGACTGCCGAAGTTTGGTCTCTGGGCGTTATCGTGATAAGTGTGGCGATTCAAATCCATCGTGCCGCCAATAACGTGCCACATTTGCTGGGATTCTGCCACGCTGCTGCTGCGTTTGCCCAAGAGAATGGCATTGTCTTTGGAAATCACAACCGTGCAGACGGCAAGGGCATTTGCCAGCTCTGTGGCGGGTAATGTGGCATGATTGCAGACGTTGGTGCCGTAGAAGGATTTGAAATCGGTCATTTGGGTTTTGACGATGAGGCATCCACCCTTTGTGGTGTAGCCCAGATAGCTGAAGACAAGGTTGTTGGTCAGCTTCAGATCAGGATTTTGCTGTGCCTGTTTCCAGGCGGCATCAATCATCTTTTGCGTGGTTTTGGCATATTCCTTCTTCTTTGGGATGGCATCGATGACAACATCCAAGGGAAGCCATTTACCACGCTTGATGTAGGAGAATTCCTGATCCAAGCCAAGCAAGCTCAATCCTCCATAAAGCCGGTAAGCTCGGAAGGATCATACCATGTGTATGCACCCTGCAAGCTTTGCAGCTGCTCTTGCAATAGTTCCTTGTGCTGCTCTTCTTCTGCGGCAAATGTTTTTAGCATCATCTTCAATTGACCGTCCTGGGTGCCTTCTGCCAGATCCAGATAGTGGTCACGCGCCACATCCTCGCGCTCAATGGCATATTCCAATACCACGGCGGGATCGCTGTAATCCAGCTTCTTAAACTCCGGTTCAAGAACGGGGTCAGGATAGGCGTCTGCATTGGGGAATTCCTGCAAAAAGGCTGCTCTTACCTTTTCTTCATGGTTTTTTTCCAATACCACCAGCTGTTGGAAAACGGCGCTGTTTTCTGGCCTGCGAAAGCTCTTTGCCATTGCTTTGTATAGTTTTTGAGAGCGGATTTCGGCTTCCAAAACCATCAGGTAGATTTCTTTGCGAGTCATCATATTCTCCTTGTTATGTTGTTTGCCTGATCAATGCGATGGGATCCACCTCTTTCAGGCGTTTAAGAGGCAGCATCACGCTCAGAAGGGTGAGCGCATAAGATACCAAAATTACGATTATAAAGTCACTTGCCATCATCTTTACGGGCAGGGTGATGGGGTTGGCATCTGAAACGCCTAACTTGATCAGACCAGTGTTTGCCTGTATGATCAAGAGCAGGCTTGCCACCACTAATCCCAAAATGATGCCGGTGCTGCTGAGGATGAGGGATTGCCTCAGGAAAAGCTGGCGCAGGTCATGATCTGAAAAGCCGATAGATTTTAAGAGTCCCAACTCGCGTTTCTTTTGGGCGATGCTGCGCAGCATATTGCCGGTAAGGTTGAAGGATGCGATCACATACATCAGGAGCATAATTACAAACATCAGAAACTTTTCAAAGCGGATGGCGCTGTAGAGGCTGGCATCAAAGCGGCTCCATGGCTCCACCTTTAGAAGAGGATATTCGCTTTGCAGCTGGCGGGCGTATTTTTCTGATTTTACAAAATCATCGGTGCGCAGATCCAGCTGGTCTATACCCTGATGCCCAGAGAAAAAGCGGGCATTATCCAGGCTGATATATGAATAGCTCATCTGATAATCTGGCATGGCAGATTCGGAGATGGCAATCACCCGCATGCCCATCACCCGGGGAATCATGCCAAAAGCGGTGGGGATACTCATGCGCGGGGAGATGATATTCACCACATCCCCAAGATTGGCGCCCAAAGAGATTGCCAGGCCAGTGGAGAGGATGATGCCGTTATTATTAAGTGCAGCTTCGCTTATTTCACCGCTCAGGATGCCCTGACGAATACCGGGCATGGCATCCTTGAGGGGACCCAAAGCGGGGCTCACGCTGGCATGATATTGCGGGTCTATGCCAAAACTGATGGTGGGCAAGGCGGCAGAACCGTATTTGATCAGGAGTTCGTTGCGAATCACCGGCGAGCAGGCAAAGCCCTTTTGGCGCAGTTGCGCCGCCATTTCCTCATAATCCACAAGCGGTTTGCCACCCCCGGAGCTGATCTTGATTTCAGATTGAGTGCCGGCAATGCGCAGCCCGATATCCTGTCTGAATCCATTCATCACACTGGATACACACAGCAGGGCTATCACTCCCAGGGTGATGCCTGCCAGCGTGAGGTAATGATTGGGGCTGATCAGCCTCTTGCCTCTGCCACGCAGGTATCTGAAAGCTAAAAATGCTACACCGTGATTCTCTTTCCTTTTCATAAATGCCATGCTGTGGATGGCTCAGGATTCGTCAAGAATAAAAGCCGTGCCAGGCAATTTTGTGGTTGACACTATTTATAGTTTTGCTATCTTGGTAATATGAGCCGTTTTACACTTTTGCTGATGCTGGGCTTGCTCCTTGGTGGATGCCAGCTCTTTGAGGTGAGGGAATCTGAGCCCCCCACCAAACCACCCTTGTGGAACAATCTTACCACAAGCTGGGATTTGTGTATGCAAAATCTGGAGTATTGCTACAACGACGCCCGCAATGTGGTGAAATACGCCGGCATCTTTAGTGTGGATTATGGCTTCAGCTTTGCCCCGCAGGATATGAATGATTATGGCATCACCGGCACTTGGGGCAGGGCAGATGAACAGGATATGCTGATTTCCGTGCACGGACAATGTGACAGCTTGCGGCTCAGCCTGAACCAGATAGAGGGGCAAAACGACGATGTGGGCGCAAATCATGCCACCATCTACCGATCTTATTTACTTAATGTTTACAAGCGTGGCAATCCACAGCCAGAGCAATACTCCGGTAGCTTGGACCTGCGCTTTCTGAAGATTGAAGGCTATTGGTATATTGATAAATGGTACGATTATCGCGGTACCGAGCATCCATCCTGGGGAAAGCTGAAATATGACAATTCGCAATAGCATCAGCATCCTCATCCTTGCCATCAGCTTGCTATTATCCGGCTGCTGGAACCCATTTCGCCCGGCATTGGTGGATGAATCCAGCGATTTGATCCACAACCGCAGCCCCATAGAGCTCTTGCAAAATCTGGAACGCTCCTATCGCGAACGTAATATCAATATCTACAAAAGCCTGCTGGCGCCAGATTTTAGGTTTGAATTGATCTCCTCCGAAGTGGGGCAAATTGGCTTGGACGTAAATGGTGATGGCATCCGCGATTCCTGGTGGGGCTTTGATGAAGAGGTGATGATGACGGACAACCTCTTTAACCATGGCTCCAGCGATGGCCTCTATGATTCCCCTGATCAAATCAGCCTCCGCCTGCATATCCCTCCTGAAGAGAACTGGGAGAAAGACCCGGAAGTGGGGCATGAAGATTGGATCGTGATAGCCTGCAATTTTGACCTCAGCCTGCAATATATCACCTCCAATACTATCATTAACGCTGGAGGCGTAGCCAGGTTTTACTTCAAGCCCATGGACAACCGCTGGTATATCGCCGTCTGGAGAGATGAATCCTTCATATGAAAAGGCTCTTGGCTCTGGATCATGGCAGTGTGAGGATAGGCACCGCTATCAGTGATCCCCTCCATATCTTTGCAAAACCGCTGAAGGTGATCCAAAACCGTGGGTTCAAGCCGGTGCTTTCCGAGCTGCAAGATATCATCCAGGCTCAGGATATAGGCATGATCATCCTGGGTTTGCCATTGGCAATAGAAGGGGGCAAAACCCAGCGCACGCTGGAGGTGGAAAGCTTTGGAGAAAAGCTGAAGAAACATCTGGATATCGAGCTGATCTATTGGGACGAGCGTTACTCCAGCGCAGAGGCTGATACAGAGCTCATCAAACTGGGCTATTCATGGCAGGAATCCCGCAATCTCAAAGACGCCATGGCTGCCGCCCTCATCCTAAAAAGTTATCTGGAATCTTTATCATGAAGCTTATCCATCAAATCCTGCTCATTATCGTCACTTTACTGCTGGTAGTAATAGTATATCTGGCGTGGCTGGTGTGGATGCCGCTCAAATCCGAACAGGCTGTGTTTCACATCAAAAGTGGAGACAGTGCCTCCACCATTGCCAACACCCTTAGCAGCCAGGGCATCATCCGCAGCCGCAATATGTTTGTGATGATGGCTCGCTTGCGACACAGCCAAAATAAGCTGAAAGCAGGCACTTACAGCTTTGGCGGGAACTATAACCTGATCCAAACCCTGAAGATGGTGGAAAAAGGCAACACCTCCGCCATCAGCATCACCATCCCACCTGGTTTTAACCTACACCAGACCCTGCAGAGGATGGAGCGCAGCGGAATGGCAGCTTACGACAGCCTGCTGGTGCGTGCCAACGACCCCAAGCTGATTTACAAGCTCACAGGCAAGGAACTGCCCAGCTTGGAGGGTTACCTCTTCCCGGATACCTATCATTTTGATCTGGGTAGCTCTATGGAGACTTTGCTTTCCATACCCGTGCAAAACTTCTTTCGCCAGTTGCACAAGGCAGGGATAGAGCCTGATAGCATCCCGGATTTTGACCAGAAACTAATCCTGGCATCCATCGTGGAAAAAGAAAGCGCCCACCCTGATGAACGCCCCATCATCGCCGGAGTGTATTGGAACAGGATGCAAAAGGGAATGCGCCTGGAATCCTGTCCCACCGTGAATTACCTCCTCCTGCAAGAGGGGATCAAGCGGGAGGTGCTCACCAATAGAGACCTCAGCATCCAATCTCCATACAACACCTATCTTAATGCCGGCTTGCCCCCCACTCCCATCAGCAATCCCTCCTTGCAAGCCATACAGGCTGCCATCTCACCCCAAAAACACAACTACCTCTTTTTTGTGAGCAACCGCAAAGGGCGCAACGATTTCTCTGCAACCTATCAGGAACACCTGCAAAAAAAGAGGAACTATGAAAAGTCTGATTGAGTTTGTGAGGCAACTATATAGACCATAGATTGGAGGCATTATTTTCAAGATTAGGAAGATTTCATTTGACAAAAGATAGAGGTATCCTTTAGATTGATTTACGAAGAATATAACAGGAGGTTATAATGACAAAACTACGTGAGATATACCATTGCGCCCTTTGTGGCAACGTAACTGAAGTGGTTTTCACGGGTGGCGGAGAATTGGTTTGCTGTGGCCAGCCAATGAACCTGTTGGTGGAAAACACCGAGGAAGCTGCTTATGAAAAACATATCCCCGTTATTACCGATATGGGTGATAAGATCAAAGTGGCTGTAGGCTCTGTGCCTCATCCCATGGAAGAAAAGCATTATATTGCCTTTGTGGAAGTTATCACCGAAAAATGTGTGTACCGCCATGAATTCAAACCCGGAGACGCTCCGGAAGCCATCTTCCCCGTCAGCATGGATAAAGTGCTGTATGCCCGTGAATATTGCAACCTGCACGGGCTGTGGAAAAGTGATTGAAGATACCCGATAAAGGAGAACAACATGTCTTTTAAAGATTCACGCACAGCTCAGAATCTCCTCAAATCCTTCGCCGGCGAGAGCCAGGCACGGATGCGCTATGTGTATAGCGCCAAAACTGCCAAGAAAGAAGGCTTTGAACAGATCAGCAACATCTTTATGGAAACTGCGGAAAATGAGAAGGAACACGCCAAGGTCTTTTTCAAACACCTGCTCAAACGCGGTATGGAAGGCGAGATGATCGAGATCACCGCCGGCTATCCCGTAGGCTGGAGTCCTGATAGCACACTCAAAAACCTGCAATACGCTGCAGATGGAGAGCAGGAAGAATGGGAAGAGCTCTATCCCACATTTGCAGACATCGCCGAGGAAGAAGGCTACAAAGACATCGCCACTTCCTGGAGGATGGTGGCAAAGGTTGAAAAGGAACACGAAAAGCGGTTCCGCAAGCTCTATGAAAACGTCAAAAACTTGCGTGTCTTTGAAAAGGAAGGCAAGGTCTTTTGGAAGTGCCTCAACTGTGGATATATCCACGAAGGAGCCACTGCTCCCAAGATCTGCCCCGCTTGTGATCATTCCCAAGCTTATTTCGAAGTACATCTTGAAACCTACTAAGGGAGGAAATCATGCAAAAATGGCAATGCATCGCGTGTGGCTGGATTTACGATCCGGCTCAGAACGACAACATCACGTTCGAAGATCTGCCTGAAGACTTTGTCTGCCCGGAATGCGGCGTTGGCAAAGATATGTTCGAACCCTACGAAGACTAAATCAAACAAAACGAGGCCGGCAGCCATATTTCAGGTTTCCGGCCTCTTTTCTATAAATACTTTTTGAGGTACCATGACTATCCAAGAATTTAATGAAATCCTGGATTTTGCCGTTGCGCGCGAGCGGGAAGCGGTGGAGTTTTATAGAGACCTGCAAACCCAAGCCAAGTTTGCCGCCCAGAAAGAGCTATTAAAAGAGCTGGAATTGATGGAGCTGGGGCATATCAAAGTAATTGAAAATATCCGCAAGCAAGGCGTGCAAGATAGCCAAATACCCAAGGTGCAAAACCTGAAGATAAGTGAATACCTGAGTGTGGATGCGGATCAGCTGGATCTCAGCTATCAAAACATCCTCATCAAAGCCATGAAACGGGAAGAGGCTTCCCAAAAGCTTTACCAAGAGATGAGCCGCAGATTTGCAGATGGTGAAATAGCCACCCTCTTTCGCAAACTGGCTGCCGATGAGGCTGGCCACAAGCTCATCTTTGAACGCCTTTATGATGAATGGATAAGCGCGGGCAATTGACCCTGGCGCTGGATGCATCCCAGCCCTCTGGTTCTTTGGCTCTGGGCAGCGCCACAGGGATTATCTACGCTGCCTCGTTTGATATTGGCATCACCCACAGCGAGACGCTGATGCCCCAGATCGATCATGCCCTGCGCTTTTGCGGCTATCAACCCCGGGATATCACACGCATCCTGCTGGCAAATGGCCCCGGTTCTTTCACCGGTTTGCGCATTGGGCTTGCCACTGCCAAGGGCATTGCCTATGCCAATCTCTGCCCCCTGGAGGCATATTCTTCCCTACAGCTTGCCGCTTTGCCACGAAAGGCTTGTGGCAAAAAGATCCTCACGGTGATCGACGCCCGCATGAAAGAAGTGTATGCAGCTCTGTGGGATGAAGACCTGCAAATGCTAAGGGAGCCATCCGTGTGCCTGCCAGAGGAGATTATGGCTTGGGATGTGGATGGTGCCTGGCTGGTGGGCAATGGCAGCCACTTGATCCCCGATAGTGAACGTCTGATCCCCGTGGACACCTCCGCCTATCTGTCTGCTGCCGGACTCTTTGCCCTCTCAGCCCTCCATGCAACCCCCGCAGAATACGATTTTGATTATTTGGCTGCCCTCCAGCCTTTTTATCTGCGGGATGCCTCTGCCCAGATTAAAAGCGCCGAAAAACACCGCCTAGCCATTGCAAAAACCATCCCCACGGATACAAGGTAGTAACATAGATGCACCCCAGTGAATTTGAAGAATTCTTGAGCACAAACGAGCGGCGTATTTTCAACTATCTGCTCTCGCTCTTGGGCAACGAGGCAGACGCCCAGGATGTGTTTCAACTGGTCTTCATCGCTTTTTATGAACACATCCACCGCATCGAGAGGGCAACAGCCGTAAACTATGTATATAGAATTGCTTACAATAAAAGCATGACATTTTTGAAGCAGAAAAGCCGCTTTGTGGATGCCGATCCCAAATCCTTTGAATACATCCCGGATACCAGCAAACCACCCGAAGAACCGGACTACACGGCGCTCAACGAAGCCATCCGCAGCCTGCCCCCGCGCTTGGCTGCCGTGATCCAGCTGCAATACTATGAAAAACTAAGCTACAAAGAGATTGCCGAAGAGCTGGGAACCACGCTCAAAGCAGTGGAATCCCTCCTCGTGAGAGCCAAAAAACATCTTAGAAAAAAACTTATGCAGGAAACCGGCGGGAGAGGAGTATAAAGTATGAAAACGAAACCGTTGGCGCCTTTGGGGTGCCACACAAAAAGGACAATACAATGAGATGCAACAAAATTAGAAAACAGCTTGACCTGTTGATGGACCGTGCGCTGGATGCCAATTCCACCGCCAAGCTGGAGGAGCATCTCAAATCCTGTATCAAATGCCGCAACTATCACCAGGCAAACACGCGCCTCCAAGAGCTCATGAACCAGCCCTTGCCTCCTTTTCCCAAGCACATCCACCACCAGGTATTAGAGCTCTGCAAAGAGCATGACGCCAAGCGGGTAAGATTGCAAAAGAGGGCTCGCCTGCAGCTGGTTCCCGCCACTTTGGCTGTTATGCTCAGCCTCTTCATTGGTTCTCTGGTGGGCAAGACCATCTTCACGCCCCTGCCCTTCACTGCTCCGGAAAGCGTTCCCACCGAAGAGCTTAGCTTTGGAGATGTAACCTTGGTGGATTATGAAACCCTGCTGGAGGCGGACAATGAATAAACGTTGGCTGACAATCCTACTTTTTATCTCAATCGCCTTCAACCTGGCGATATTGGGCAGCTTTGTGTATCTACACTATATTCGCCCTCCCTATCCCCGCAGCATGCGTCAACACTGGCAGCAAAGGACGTCTTCCACACCCAATGGGCAATTCCGTCCCGATTCTCGCTTTATGTTTAGCGATAGCACCCGGGCACATCGCCGCGAATTTGAGGATGCCAAAAAGGAACTGATGCTTGAACTGGCAAAAGACCCCGTGGATACCGCCAAGATCAACGCCATTGTGGAGCGCTCGCTGGCGGCACAAGGCAAGCTGGAGCGAGATCTGGCAGAGCATCTGCTGCGCTATCGGGAAAACATGAGCCCTGAAGAAGCCAAAGAACACTTTACCAGCCGCGCCCAGCGCATGGATAGGCGCCGTAGCGATAGACGGCGCACCCACCCAAGCACAAACACAAATACAAGGAGGAGAAGATGACTAAAAAGATATCTTTAATTTTCATAGTAGGCTTGATGCTCTTTGGGCTGTTCTTTGCCCAAAACCCCAACCTGGTGGAGCGTCCCAAATCCAAAGACACACCCCAGTATGGAATCGATGCCCTGTTCCTTAGCCAAGCCCAAAAAGATGCAATTAATACCATTGAGTTCAATCACCAAAAACAGATGATCGATCTGAAAGCCGCTGTGGATAAAGCCAATTTGGATATCCAACAAGCCATCCGTAAAGAAAACTTTGCCGATGCCAAAAAGCATTATGCCACCCTTTTTAATAAAATGAAAGAGATGGCTGATGCACGCATGGACCTGATGCAGGCTGTGTTGAAAGAGCTGAATGACCAACAAAAACTGATGATGAAAGCCAAGGATGAACATTTCGACTTTTCCGGCTGGGAAAGCTATGGAATATGGGGTGGTACCCAGTGGATGCAAGGTGTTGGGTGGCCAGGCGTATTCGGGCAACGCCTTGGTATGTCAAACCCAAATGTTAAGGTCACGGAAGAGAGCAAGACAGAAGAACAACTCGCAGCCGAAGAGGCAGAAGCAGCGCAGAGGGCAATAGATGCACGGAACAGGCTGATTAGATCGTCTAACACAGGAGGGACATATATCCCAACCCAAGGAACGAGAGAACAAACCTATCGTGACAGCCTTATGCAGCAAATCCTAAATAAAAACGAGAAAAAGGATGAAGAATGAAGTTTGTAAAACGAGAGAATGAACACGTTGTCATAGCCAAGAGAGTGAAGTTCCAAGCTAAGACAAATATCATCATAGCACCAACCGTAGAACGACACCTTGAACAAGTGTCCATAGCCCAAGACATAGACATAAATTCTAAACATATAGACCATTACGCTACTACCTTCATATAAACACAAGGAGAAGAAGATGACCAAAAAGACAATCACATTTGCCCTCGTAGGCTTGATGCTCTTTGGGCTGCTCTTTGCCCAAGGCACCACTCCCCAAAAGAAAACCACCGTTCCTGCAGACCCCAATGCAGACCCCAAACTGGTGGATCGCCCAATACCCATCGGTGTGCCAGAGCACGCCATCGATGCCCTCAACCTCAGCCAGGCTCAAAAAGACGCTTTTGGCACCCTGAGAACCGACCATCAAAAACAAATGATTGATTTTAGAGCAGCTATCGAAAAGATAGAACTGGATATCAAAGAAGCCATTAAAAATGAAAACTTTGCCGAAGCGAAACGCCTCAATACATCTCTGTATAACAAAAAGAAAGAGATGGCAGATGCACGCATAGACCATATACAGGCCATTTACAAAGAATTAAACGCCGAACAAAAGACAATGATGAAAGCCAATGGCGGACATTTTGGCTTCTTTGGCAGAGGCGGACATGGCATGAAAAGGAGCCCTGGCCACTTCAGGAGCCGCAAAGATAGTGAACACCATTGGGGCGAAGCTCGTGGAATGAGACAGAGAATGAGAAACCCTGAAGATTGTTGGGATCCGGATGGAGAAAAGCCTGAAACTCCAACCAAACCCCGTCCTTCCACACCAGATACCCCAATGCACAAATAACAACGCTTCCCTAAACATATAAATCCCAAAGATACCGTGGCACAAGCTGCGGTATCTTTTCAGGTTTCAGGTTTCAGGTTCGCTTGCAGCGGAACATAGCTCCATTATTCGTCATTCATTATTCTTAATTCATCGCTCGCAAAGCGAGCACCCTGAAGAGTCTCGGCAGAGACGGTAGTTTAGGTCAAATACGGGTTATAGATACCTACCGAGTCTCGGAGAGACGGCATTTTTAGTTAGCCACAAAAGGTTTTTCACCACGAATTACCCGAATTTACACGAATTTTAAGCTCGCTACCGCTCACGATTATTAAGAAGGAAACTCCAATTCAAAATAGACTCAGTTTTAGCGAAGCCCTAAAACCTAATACCTAACACCTATCACCTAAGCCAGCCAGCGGCTGGCGCCCCCTGTCCCCTGCGGCGCAAGCCGCCCCTTCCCTATGAGCCTAAAACTGGAAATAGATGAAAGGCTGGATATCGCTGCTTTTGGCTTGGAAGAGTATCCAGATAATTACTGCCAGGCAGGTGGCTTGCAAATACCAGGGTATTTTGCGCAACAGCCATTCCCAGCCTTGGTCAATTCTCTTGGGTAGAAAGTGCAGCAAATAGCCGATGCCGATGAGGAGGGCAACAATCTGATAACCTTGGATCCATTGCCAGAATATCGGGGCATTAAACGAATAAATAATCCTGCCCAAGATAACGCCTGCCTGTTCAAACCCTTTAGCGCGGAAGAATATCCAAGTAAAAGAGACGAAGTTAAAGGTGACAATCCAGCCCAAGGCCTTGGCAAGATAATGCTTCCAATCCCGTTTCACCTCACCCTTTCTGCCAAAGAGGGTCATCCTGAGTTTATCAATCGCCAAAGCCACGCCATGCAAGCCGCCCCATAGCACAAAGTTCCAACTGGCGCCGTGCCACAGCCCGCCCAAGAGCATGGTGATCATCAGGTTCAGGTATTGACGCACTTTCCCTTTGCGATTGCCGCCCAAGGGGATATAAAGATAATCCCGCAGCCAGGTAGAGAGCGAGATATGCCAGCGCCTCCAGAAATCGGTGATGGAGGTGGCGATATAGGGCACGTTGAAGTTGAGGGGCAAATCAAAGCCCATCAGGGTTGCTAAACCGATGGCAATATCCGAATAACCGCTAAAATCACAATAAATCTGCAATCCATAGCCATACACCGCCATCAGGTTTTCCACCCCGCTAAATAGCTCCGGGCTGTCAAACACCCTATCCACAAAGTTGATGCTGATATAATCTGCTATCACCCCTTTCTTGATGAGCCCGGCAAAAATCAATACCAATGCCTTGGCAATCTGGTCTTTATTGATCTCCAGTTTGCTGAGGATTTGGGGGATAAACCAAGTGGCGCGCACAATGGGACCCGCCACCAATTGCGGGAAGAACGACACAAAGAATACAAAATCGGCAAAGTTCCTGAGTGGCTTGAGCTTGCCAAAATAGATATCCAGGGTATAGCTCATGGTTTGGAAGGTGAAAAAGGAGATGCCCACGGGCAGGAAGATATCCATCAGGGGGAGGTTTCCGCCTGCCAGGTGATTGATGGTATCGATGATGAAATTGGTATATTTATAATAGCCCAAAGAACCCAGATTCCAGATGAGGCTGGCAAAGAGGAGCCAGCGTTTGGAGGCCTTGCTTTGGCTTTTGTGGATGGCAGCACCCAAGCCAAAATTCACCCCTGCAGTAATGATGAGCAGCAGCACAAAAATCCCGCTGGTCTTGTAGTAAAAATACAAGGAAACCAGCATCAGATACCAGGTGCGCACCCGTACTTTCTTCACCATAAAGGGATAAAACGCCATCACTGCCAAAAAGAAAAAGAGGAAGAATCCGCTATTGAACAAGAGCGGTTGGGCAGGATCGTAAGCCAGCCGGGAGAGAATGGACTGTAGCACCTGGATCATCCGCCATTCTCCGTTTGAGCCTTATAGCCGTGGATCATGGCATGGTAAAAGAGATAGCCTTGCAGCATATATCCTTGGGGGCTAAAGTGAATGAGATCCCGGGAAGCCAAATCCTTCTGTTTCCACTTGAAGATGGAACGGCTGCCGCCCATCACCTCATACAGATTCCACCAGGCAAAGCCACGCTCACTCGCATAAGCCATAATCTCTGCCGCCACTTTTTCCACATTTGTATTATGGGTTCCATTCTTGGCACAATCCGCTGGCAAACCAAAAATCACCGTTGGGTTGGGCTGTTTCTCAAACACCTTGGCCATAAAGCCATTCATCGCTTTGCGGAAATTGGCGGCGTTGTATCTGCCTTGGGCGTCATTGGTGCCCAAAGAGATAATCAACAAATCTGGTTGCAGCGTTTCAATCTTCTCAAAAATGGTAGCGTTTGACTGCAGATTGGTATAGGATGCGCCATTGATGCCGGTATAATGATATTGGATGAGGGCATTGGAAACAGGAGTATCGGGTTGGAAAAACTTGAGCAGGGAGCCCCTCACAGTGGTGGATACATAGCCGGGCTTGATGTGGGAATCGCCTATCTGGTAGATGGTTATGGGTTGGTTTGCCCCATTGCGAACTGCCATTAGCTTGTTAAAAAAAGCTGCCAGCAGCGGCTGCGGGTTATGCAGCCGGTTTGCCTCATGATTCAAAAACGTGAATTGCTTTAAGTAGTTTTCGCTTTCCAACAATTCGTAATAGCTTTGGATAAACTCCTCCAGACAATCTATTTCCACGGGAAATTCCTCACTAATCTCTATCTCTTCCAGATCATCCAAAGGCAAGGATGGGGGAGCGAACAAGGGAATCACGACCAGTAAAATGGATACAGCTATTAGTGCCAGGTAGCGTTTCACTCTTTCTCCCCTTTCAGCGAGCCTTTTTTGATTACATCCAACAGCATCTCCCCCACCTTTTTGGCGCCGGCAATGGAGAAGTGTGTGTAATCCTTGGCGGCAAGGGGTGGTGAGGCATTCACCCAATCTGGCATGGAATTCAGCCCGCCCATTTCGGCAAAGAGGTTCCAGAATGCGGAGCCGGTCTCTTTTGCCATATCGCTTTGAGCCTTGATGAGGATGGGTATATCGGGGGAAGTCTTGAGTCCCTCTGCCGTGCGGATGCTGCGGTCATGGGCACTGATAATCAGGATGGGCACACCAGGCATTGCCTTTTTGATATGCTCCACGCTTTTCACCATTCCCTTTTGATAAAAATCATAATTGGTGTTTTTGGGGCTGGTGACGTTTTCTCCATATTGCAGGATCACCAAATCATATTTGAGGTGTCTATGGAAGCCTTGGAGTATATCCAGGGGTATCCGGGAAAAGTACATGCCGGAATAGCCCCGGATGGAGATATTATCCACATATACACCGCTGTGGGCATCAAAGCTGACCCCATACACACGAATGGGATGGTGGGAATCAAATTCCAGCCTGATGCGGCTGATGGGGCTCTGGGGGCTAAGATTCAGCATTTGCAGGCTTTCTCCGGATGTAAGGGCAAAGCGCTGCAATTCAGTTCCATCATAGCTTACCCTCACCTCGGAGCCAGCAGCGGCATGGCTGTAAAAGAGGCGGATATGCTCAAAATTGGGCATGCCTCCGGGATGGTTGGCTCCGCGATATTCCACCCAGGCGGGGCCGCTCACGTTTTGCCTCACGGTCACCTTTTGGGGAGCCTCCGGTGTGTGGGTGATTGTGCTATCAGCCGCAGAGGTGTCCGCTTTCACGGGCTCTGGTTTGACGGTGGTTTCCACCATTTGCCAAGACCTGGGGATATAGGTGTGTCCCATGATGCCCAAATCATTGCCACTCTTGCTCATAAAGGAAACGCTCTCCCAATTGCGGGAAAAGCTGTGGCCAATGGTTTTGCGAAATTCATTCACTATGGAGGTGATGCCCACCAGGCCTACCCCTCTGCCGCCATATTCCCTTTGCAAATCATGACGCAGGGTGCCCGTGACCAAGTCTCCTTCAATGATGGAATCCCCAAAATAAGCGATGCGCAACTTGCCGGATTTGTTGTGTTTGAGGTTTTGGAGTTTGGTGCTAAAGGCATCCAGGGGAATCAATTCCTCCACGGTTGCCACCTTTTCTGCCACCTCCATTGCCAGAGAATCCACGTTCACGCCATCACCGCCTGTGAGGGAGGTAATGATATCCATCCGTTTCAGAGGCAGAAAGCTGTTATCCCACTCCGGTAAAAGAGGTGCTACAAATAGAACAAGCAGGGCTGCCACCAGCACGATGAGCAAAGGCCTAAAAAACCTCTTGTCCACTTTGTTTACACCTCCGGCAGGAACGGGTCATCCCAATTCCAAGCGCTGTATATTAGGGTTATCATCTTATTTTGCATCGTTATAATTCCATCTTGAAGCCTCATATTTAAAGAGGCTGTTTTGGACAAGTATTATTTTGTATTCCAGCAACTAACGCCCTAACCACGGCATTCCCGCAGCAAAACCAAAATATGCATTGACATCTTTGGCTGTGGTATTTTAGATGGCATTATTATAATAATCACATAATGGAGGTTCTCATGCCCAAAGTTCTCATCGCCACCGAAAAGCCTTTCGCAGCAGGTGCTGTGACCAAGATTAAGGCAGAACTGGAGCAAGCCAAGTATGACTATGCTTTCCTGGAAAGCTACACCGATCCCGCCGACCTGCATGCCGCAGTGAAAGATGCGGATGCCCTTATTATCCGCAGTGACATTGTGGATGAAGCCGTTTTCAACGCTGCCCCCAACCTGAAAATAGTGGTGCGTGCCGGCGCTGGATACGACAATATCGATCTCAAAACCGCCACCGCCAAAAACGTGGTAGCCATGAACACACCGGGTCAGAATTCCAACGCTGTGGCAGAGCTTGCCATCGGAATGATGATCTATATGGCAAGGGGCAAATTTAACGGCAAATCCGGCACCGAATTGGCTGGCAAAAAGCTGAGTCTATATGGCTATGGCTATGTGCCCCGCTTCCTTGCCAAAATGGCAAAAGGCATCGGCATGGACGTATATGCCTACGATCCCTATCTGAAAGATGAACAATTTGCCCAAGACGGCGTCACCCGCCTGCAGAGCGTGGAAGATGTGTTCAAAACAGGAGACTATATCTCCCTGCACATCCCCGCCACTGCCGACACCAAGAAATCCATCAACGACCAGCTCTTTGCCCTCATGAAAGACAATGTGATCATGATCAACACCGCCCGCAAGGAAGTGATCGATGAAGAAGCATTGGTGAGAGCTCTGGAACAAAAAGCCAAGTTCCGCTATGCCAGCGACGTTGCCCCCGATAATACCGCTCTTTTGGAAGAGAAGTTTGGCGAGCGCGTATATTGGACTCCCAAAAAGATGGGCGCCCAAACAGCTGAAGCCAACGACAATGCCGGCGTGGCATCAGTGCGCCAGATCGTGGGCTATTTGGAAAATGGAGACAAGACCTTCCAGGTCAACAAATAATCTCACACCATTTTAACCCATAAAGTAAAAAACCCGTCAGCTGACGGGTTTTTTTAGTATTATTTAAGATCAGGCGGGGAGCAGACCATCTCTTTTGAGCAGGGCATCAGCATCCGGCTTGCGCCCGCGGAATGCCACAAATAGCTCCATCGGATGGAAGGAATTGCCGCGCTCCAGGATGAACCTGCGGAAGTTGTTGGCAGTCTGGGCATCAAAGATACCCTTTTCCTTAAAGAGACTCCAGGCATCTGCTTCCAGTGCCTCCGCCCATTTGTAGCTGTAATATCCGGCGGAGTATCCTCCGGCAAAGATATGGGCAAAGGCGCAGGAGAAATTGGCACCGGGAACGGGGGGCAGCAATTGGAAGGGCTTGGAAGCCTGGGTTTCAAAGGCATCCACATCGGTAATCTGAGCAGGCTCCGTGGTGTGCCATGCCAAATCTATGCTGGCATATCTCACCTGGGTGATATTGGCGATGCCTGCCTGGAAGTTTTTGGCTGCCAATACCTTGTCCAACAATTCCTGGGGCAGCGCCTCGCCAGTTTGGTAGTGCTTGGCAAACAGCTCCAGAGCTTCCTTTTCATTCAGCCAGTTTTCCATGATCTGGCTGGGCAGCTCCACAAAGTCCCACAACACATTGGGGCTGGCAAGGCTTTGGTAATAGCCATCCGCCATCAAGCCATGGATGGCATGCCCAAATTCGTGGAAAATGGTGCGTACTTCATCCATCCGCAGGAGGGAGGGTTGATCCGGAGTGGAAGGCGTGAGCGATGCCACAATAGAAATCATGGGGCGGCGCACACCATCTTTAAATAATCCTTGGGATTGGAGGGTACTCATCCAGGCTCCACCGCGTTTGGTATCCCGCGGGAAGAGGTCCATATACATCAGCCCCAGATACTTGCCATCGCCATCGTGAACCTCCCAGGTGGTGACGTCCGGGTGGTATACAGGAACGTCTGTCACCTGCTTCACCTTCACGCCATAGATGCGCTCTGCCACCAAGAAGAGGCCTTCCAACACGTTTTCCACCTTGAACCAGGGACGCAACTCCTCAGGATCATAGGCAAAGAGCTTTTCTTTCAGTTTATTGGAATAATATGCCAAATCCCAGGGCTTCAGCTCTTCCAAACCATCCAGCTCACGGGCAAAATCTGCCACTTCCTGGATTTCCTTTTCGGCGGCAGGCATTGCCACCTGATGGATTTTTTCCAAGAATTCTTTTACGTTTGGATAGCTCTCTGCCATCCGCTCGGAAATCACATAATCGGCATGAGTGTCATAGCCCAAGAGCATTGCACTTTCTTTGCGTAAAGCCAGGGTCTGTTTGATGATTTCCTGGTTGTCATATTCATCCTTGAAGGCGCGCGAACCGTAGGCGCGATGCATCTTTTCCCTGAGAGAGCGGTTTTTGCAGTAGGTAACCAAAGGCACCATGCTGGAGGGCTGGAGGGTAAAAACCCAGCCGTCTTCCTTGCCCTTCAATTTGGCGGTGTGAGCGGCGGAGACCAGCACTCCTTCCGGCATTCCCTCCACATCCGCGGGATCGGTGATATGCAGTTCAAAAGCATTCATGGCGGAAAGGACGTTATCGCTGAACTGGGGATTGAGCTTGGAAAGCTCCATGGAAATCTCGGTAAAACGTTTCTTATCTTCATCAGAGAGCAGGGCACCGCCACGGATAAAGCTCTTGTAGCTGCGTTCAATCACGCGATAGCGTTCGGCTTTGATCATGGCATCCTTATCATCAAGATCTTTGGGCAGCGTGGGTTTGGGTTTGTCCGCCACCTCCGCCTCATACACGGCTTTCACGCGGGCAAAGATGGCGGGATCGGTGGAAATATTAGCGCCAAATTGAGCAAGCATGGGAGAGATTTGCTGTGCCAATGCTTTGAACTCGGCATCAGACTCTGAAGAATGCAAATTGAAGTAAATCCTGGAAACATAGTTCAACTGTTCGCCCGCCAATTCCAACGCCAAAATGGTGTTTTCAAAGGTTGGGGATTCAGGGTTGTTTTTGATGGCTTCGATTTCTTCCTTCGCTTTTTCCAATCCTACCTTGATAGCAGGCAAGAAGTGTTCTGTTTTGTAATCTGGGAAAGGGATGGCTTTGAGACGATGGGGGTTCTCTTCACGTAAGAGAGGGTTTTGAGGGTTTGTCATACTAATTCCTTTTTAATTTTACTCTATCTTGATATATAATATTCCAGATGCCAATTTTGTCAACTAAAAGAGGGGTTGGTCACTCCTTTGTCACTCCTTGCCCATTAACCACCCTTGTCTCACCCTTGTCGAGACAAAGGAGAGACAAGGGTGGTTAATGGGCAAGGAACAGGGGACAGGTGGGCGGCATTTGCCGCAGGGAGGGGTGATCAGTGAACTGTGGACAAGGCAATTCCAAATCTTTTTTCAATTAGTGAAATTCTTATAATTAGAGTAATTCGTGGTTAACTAAACAAGTTCCCCAGTCCAGCAGAGCCCCAAAAAGTTCTTGACAAAAAAACCAATCTTATTTTATTGGTAAAACATCGTTGCGAGGTGGAGCAGCTGGTAGCTCGTCGGGCTCATAACCCGAAGGTCGAAGGTTCGAATCCTTCCCTCGCTACCATTTTTTATCCGGCAATTTGCCGGGTTACACAGAAGCAAGCTGTGGCGGTGTAGCTCAGTTGGTTAGAGCGTCGGAATCATAATCCGCAGGTCCGGGGTTCAAGTCCCTGCGCCGCTACCAGTTTTTTTTTGACCCTGTGTTAAGCTAATGCGCCAGTAGCTCAGTAGGATAGAGCAGCAGCCTTCTAAGCTGCGGGTCAGGGGTTCGAATCCCTTCTGGCGTGCCAGATTTTTAAAACACTAATATATAATTACCCCGTTTGTGGTGGGTGTAGTTCAATGGCAGAGCACCGGATTGTGGTTCCGGGCGTTGTGGGTTCGAGTCCCATCACCCACCCCACCTATTTATAGTGATAGATTCAGCGTTTCCAATGATTATTGCCAATGCAATTTGCCATCCCTTTCTTCTCCCCGGATGGCGTTTTTATATCTTGAGGCAAAATGCCCAAAACGAATTTATGAAAAAGGATTTATAGCCATGTCTTCTGTGCAACCCCTGTATTTGGGATTTGATATTGGTGCTTCTTCGGTTAAGTGGGGCTATGGCAATTGTAAACAAGGTTTACTATCTTTTGCCAGTATAGCCATCCTGCAAAGGGATTTGGCAGGGCTACGGGCTATATTCCACAATGTGATAGAACAAGTGGACAAGAGCGTGGGACTGTACAATATCCATGGCATTGGAATTGGAACACCGGGCACGATTGATCTGGCAAGCGGCAAAATCCAGGGTGTAAACCCCCACCTTGCCTTTTGGAGTGACCTCTCCCCCACCATCCTTATCCCCACAGGCATCAATAAACCAGTGTTTTATGACAACGATGCCAATTTGATGTGTTTGGGAGAAAGCACGCTGTGGGAAGCGGCAGACCACATCTTGGGCATCACGGTGGGCAGCGGGATAGGCTCCGGATTTGTGAGTGGTAAAAAGGTGTATCGAGGGGCGCATGGCTATGCCCTGGAATTGGGACATATCACCATGGTGGAGAGCGGCGTGATGTGCAATTGCGGGCGTGCCGGATGTTTGGAGGCATACAGCTCTGTGGATGGCATCAAAAGGCGCGCTCTCAGCTTGGGGAGATATCCCGATGCCATAGGTTGGAATTTGCAAGACATCCTCAATAATGCACTACATGACAGTGAATTGGAGGGTTTTATCGCAGAAGGGGAACGGCTGTTGGCAATGGCGCTGATGCACGCCACCATGATCTTGGATCCCCAGCTTATCATCTTGGGCGGAGGCGGCATGGATGGGGGGCTGTATGATGCCCAGAGGATCGACCAAATGCTGCAAAACGCCCTTCCCAAGGTCAATAAAGGACAAACCAGGGTTCAAAGAGCCAAAGCCGGCAACCGCGCCGGTGTGTTGGGTGCCCTCACTCTTGCCGAAAGGAATCTTTCCTAACATTAAGCTTGCGGTGGTTTCGGAACGAAATGTGCATATATGATATGTATCAATTTAGAGGAGTTTCAAATGAACAAGGCATTTATTAGATTGGCAGTTACCGCATTGTTGCTGCTCTTGGCTTTTGGCTTGTTTGCCAAGCAGCTGAGCGTGGTGGATGGTGTGGATATCAAACCTAA
>JAAYJN010000029.1 GCA_012522935.1 Candidatus Cloacimonadota bacterium
CAGCTCAGCGCGAGATGGTGGTTCCCGCCATCGTGGGTATTGGCACTCCGATAGTGGTGGGCTTGATCTTTGGCGTGGCAGGCGTCTTGGGCGTATTGGCAGGTGCCTTATCCGCTGGATTCGTGCTGGCCATCATGATGAACAATGCTGGCGGTGCCTGGGATAACGCCAAAAAGTTTGTGGAAACCGGAGAATGCGGCGGCAAAAACTCCCCGGCCCATACCGCCACCATCGTGGGAGACACCGTGGGCGATCCCTTCAAAGACACTGCCGGTCCCTGCATCAATATCCTCATCAAGCTGATGAGCATGGTGTCTATTGTCTTTGTGGGTGTGATCCTCAGCTATTCTCTATCTGTGGAAAGGATTCAGCCGCCTATGACCAGTATCAAGATCAAGGAAGAAATCCATAACGAGATTATCCCCATCGATAAAGACAGTCCCCATGCGGAAGACCGCTTTTTACCGCGGGAAATGGATGAAGAGCTGGGCTTTAGAAATTGTGGGGAAAAGTGGCAGGAGGAATCCAACAGGGCAGTGGAAGAAGATGCCAAAGCCAAAGAGGCTTTGAAGTAGTAGATTATAAAGGGAAGGGCGTCTAAAAAAAGAAACGGGAGACCTAAAAGCTTTAGCTAAGCCAAAGCCTTTAGGTCTCCAAATATCAGTTCAATTTCCCGGGCAGCGGCTTCATCGCTATCCGATGCATGCACGGCGTTTTCCGTGATGCCTTCCGCATAAAGGCTGCGGATTGTGCCCTGTTTGCGTTTGTCGGGGTCTGCATCACCCACCAGCTCACGCAGCTTTTGCACTGCGTTTCTGCGGGATAGGTGCAGGGCGATGGTATCCCCTGAGCACATGAAGCTTACCAGCCTGTCATAGAATTCCTTGCCCTTGTGCATGGCATAAAAAACCCCTGCGCTATCGCAATCAAACTTTATTATCTTGATGTTTCTCAGCACAAAGCCATTCTCTTCCACGATGGAGATAATGTGTCCGATATGCTTGTGTTGCACGGCATTGGGCTTGATCAGAAACAGGGTTTGATCAGTCATCTTTTGGTATAGACGGTCTCGATATAATCCAGGGCTGCCACTTTGATGGAAATATCGCGGCTAAGCACGGAGCTCATCTTTACCTTGTGTTTCAGGATGTCTGTCCAGATTTCACTCACTTCGTTGGCTTTGAATTCGATGGCGGTATACTGTTTCAGCATATCCTGATAGAATTCATCACGGTCGGAATCCACTCTGGCAATCACCAGTTTGTGGCTATCCGGGCAGAGGTCATAATCTTTGTAGCGAATGTCGATAACGGCATAGCCAAGCTTGAGTAGGTTCTCAAAATTGATCTGCAGATCGTTGTTTGTAGTCATCTATTGTCTCCAATATGAGTTATTTTATAGACAAAAAACGCCATTGACGTTTTGTGTATCCAATCTTTTAAGTGTGTTGCAATGCGTCAAGCACAATATTATTATTTGTGTCCCACACAGCTTTGCAATAGCCTAACATGATAATAATTAGTAAGATAGATAAAGGAGAAAGCGATGTCTTTGTTCCAGCTGGATTCCAGCTATCAACCCTCCGGTGATCAGCCGGAGGCAATCGCCGAGCTGGTGGAAGGTATCCGCAAGGGACCCTCTCACCAGGTATTATTGGGAGTTACCGGCAGCGGCAAGACCTTCACCATTGCCAATGTGATTGCCCAGTTTGACCGCCCCGTGCTGGTGCTTTCCCACAACAAGACCTTGGCGGCACAGCTGTATGGGGAGTTCAAACAGCTTTTCCCCCATAATGCCGTGGAATACTTCATCTCTTACTACGATTATTATCAGCCGGAAGCCTATATCCCCGGCAAGGATATCTATATCGAAAAGGATAGCGATATCAATGCCCAGATAGAAAAGCTGCGCCTCAGAGCCACGATGAGCCTGATGGAACGGCGGGATGTGATCATCGTGGCATCCGTCTCCTGCATCTATGGCTTGGGCGTGCCGGAGGAGTATCGGGAGGCATTGATCCGCCTGGAAGTGGGCGCCCAGATGGATAGGGACGAGCTCATCAAAAAGCTGGTGCAAGCCCATTACAGCCGCAACGATATCGCCTTTGAGCGCGGTGCCTTCCGCGTGCGTGGTGATGTGGTGGATATCTTCCCCGCCTATTTGGAACACTGTCTCAGGGTGGAATTCTTTGGCGATGAGATCACCTCCCTGCAAAAGCTGCATCCCATCTCCCATCACACTTTGGAAAGCGTGGAGAGCTATCCCGTGTATCCTGCCATCCACTTTATTATGAGCGAAGACAAGATGCGCGGTGCCCTGCAATCCATAGAGCGGGAGATGGAGGAGCGCGTAAAGTGGTATCTGGAAAACAAACGCTATGTGGAGGCAGACCGCCTCAAACAGCGCACGATGTTTGATCTGGAAATGCTGCGCGAGCTGGGCTATTGCTCTGGCATCGAAAACTATTCCCGCCACCTCACGGGCACCCCTCCCGGCCAGCCGCCCTCCTGCCTCCTGGATTATTTTCCGGATGATTTTATCTTTGTCATCGATGAATCCCACGTCACCATCCCCCAGGTGCATGGCATGTATGGCGGGGATTATACCCGCAAAAAGAACCTCGTGGATTATGGCTTTAGGCTGCCCTCCGCCTTTGATAACCGCCCTTTGCGCTTTGAAGAGTTTGAGACCTACCTCAATAACGTGATCTTCGTGTCTGCCACCCCTGCAGATTATGAATTGGGGCTATCCAAAGGCGTGGTGGTGGAACAGGTGATTCGCCCCACCGGCCTCGTGGATCCAGAGATGGAGATCAAGCCCGTCCGCTACCAGGTGGATGATCTGATAGCCCAGGTGAAAGAGCGCGTGGCAAAGGGGCAAAAGGCACTTGTGATGACGCTCACCAAGCGCATGAGCGAAGACCTCAGCACCTATCTGAACAATGCCGGCATCAAGAGCAAATGGCTGCACAGCGAGATAGATTCCATAGGCAGAGCCAAGATTATCCGTGGGCTAAGGTTGGGCGAGTTTGACGTGATCGTGGGGGTCAACCTCCTGCGTGAAGGGCTGGACCTGCCGGAGGTATCCCTGGTAGCCATTTTGGATGCGGATAAAACTGGATTCCTGCGCTCCACCCGTTCCCTCATCCAGATTTCCGGGCGTGCCGCGCGCAACGTGGATGGCAAGGTGGTGTTATATGCAGATGAGATCACAGACGCCATCGCCCAAACCCTGTCGGAGACCCAGCGCCGCCGCACAAAGCAATTGGCTTACAATGCCAAGCACGGCATCACACCCCAAACCATCCAAAAGAGCATCGAACAGATTATGCAATCCACCGCCATTGCAGAGGGTTATGCCTCCGTGGATGAGGATGAAGGCGCCAAACCATCCAAGGCAGATTTTAGCGAATACCTGGAAATCGATAACCGCGATAAACTGATTGCCCTCTTGAAGAAAGAGATGCAGAAAGCCGCTGCCAAGCTGGAATTTGAACACGCCGCCGAGCTGAGGGATAGGATTATGGAAATGGAGGGCCTGTAAAACAGGGAATAGGGGACAGGGGACAGGGTGTGCCAGCCGTTGGCTGGCTAAGGTTTCAGGTGCCAGGTTTCAGGTTTCAGTGAAGCAGCGAGATGCCGCCCTCCTGGCCTCTCAGCTCGCGTAGCGAGTTCCTTAAAGAGTCTCGGTAGAGACGGCATTTGGGTTTAAACGCCGTTTAAGCGCTCTCTCACAGCTTCAATCAGCTCCCGGGGGGTGATTCCCCGCATACAGTCAAAATGCCCCAAGGGACAGTATAATCTGCCATGTAGCGTGCAGGGCTGGCAGGGCAGGTCTTTGCAGATGATGCGGGCATTGGGATTCATCGGCGCAAAGCCCAGACGGGGGTGAGTGCTGCCAAAGATGGCAATCTGGGGCAAACGCAGAGCCGCCGCCAAGTGCATGGGGCCGCTATCCGAGCTGATGATCACCGCGCTTTGCGCCATCACCCAGGCTAATTCTTCAAAGCTGTATTTGCCACATTGGTTTGTGATCCGCTCTGGCAGCGCAGCCTGTAATCTCCGTGCTATGGCGTCTTCCTTGGGACTGCCCAAAATCAAGAAATGCCAATCCGCATCAGATGCCTTCAAAAACTCCTTCCACAGATATTCCGGCAGCATCTTGGTATGATGCAAAGCTCCTGGAAAGATGGTGATCAGCGGTTTGCCATTAGGCACTGCCGGCATTGGGGGAGGATTGTCTTCCATAGCGGGAACCTGGATCGTGGGCAAGAGGAGGGGGGAGGGCTTGTAGCCCAGATACTTTGCCAAAGCGGAATAATACAAATCCACGGTGGAGGTGATGCTGGCATCTGTTTTGTGATTCACGATGGCTTTGCGCAGGCCACGCTGTTTATTATAGCGGAAGCGTTTGCCCGCCCGGGCAGCATGGAGGATGGCGCTGCTGGCTAATTTGCCATGCAAATCAAAGGCGGCATCATAGCGGGTCTGGCGCAACTGGGCAAACCACGCCGCCTCCTCGCGAAAGACAATCACCCGGATATCCGGCGCCATCAGCCTTACCAATTCTTCATTTTGCGGCTTGCACACATAGCTGATTTCACAGCCGGGAAAGCGCGCCTGCAGTTCTGCCACAATAGGCTGGGTGAGGATGATATCACCCAGCGAACTGAGGCGTATGATCAGAAACTTCATTTGATGCCGGAGATCAGCTCTTTAAAGTGCTCTATTGCATGGATAATACGGGAGGGATCTTTGCCACCAGCCATGGCAGAATCCGGGCGTCCACCGCCCTTGCCGTCCAAAAAGGCAGCCACTTTGCCCACCAGCTTGCCGGCATGAAAACGCTCCTTGATTTTATTGCCCACCACCAGCAGGATGGAAACCTTATCATCTTTTGGGGCAAAGAGCAGGGAGATGGTATCAGGGGCTTTATCCCTCAATAGGTCTCCCAGATTACGCAGGTGTTCCAGTTCCATGCCGTCCACACGCGCTGTCAGGATGCGGAATCCTTCCCTCGCCTCTGCCTTTTCTATCAGCTGGGAGATCATCTCGTTATCCTGGGCTGCGCTCTGCTTCTTCCGCTCCTCCTCCAGCTCCTTATTGTGCTGCAAGAGGGCTTCCAGCTTTTCTTCCAACAGCTTTTCCGGTGCCTGCAGCATGCCTGCCACGTTGTGCAGCCTTTCCTGCAGGGCGGATACATAATCCAAGGCGGCATTGCCGGTGATCACTTCCAAGCGTCTGATGCCAGCGGCAATGGAGCTTTCGGAGGTTACCTTAAACAGCCCTATCTGGCCTGTGGCAGAAACGTGGGTGCCGCCACACAGTTCCTTGGAAAAGCCCTCCACGCTCACCACGCGCACATCATCGGCATATTTCTCGCCAAAGAGGGCGATTGCACCCTGCTTGCGGGCTTCCGCGATGGGCAGGATGGCGGTGCTGACGGGCAGGTTTGCCAAGATGGTCTGGTTCACCCGAGCTTCCAGCTCTTCCACTTCCTTTTTGGAAAGCGCTTTCAGATGGGTAAAATCAAAGCGCGCATAATCCGGTGCCACCAGGGAGCCCTTTTGCTGAACGTGCTCGCCCAAGAGGTCTCTCAACACGCGATGGATGAGATGGGTCACCGTGTGGTTGCGGGCGGTATTCAGCCTGCGTCCAGCGTCTATTTTGGCTCTTACCACATCCCCATGGGGTGCGCCACTGCTGATGCGTCCAATATGGATAAAGGCATCGCCAAATTTTTGCACGTCCTCTATATCTGCCGCAAAGCCTTCGCTTTCCAGTGTGCCGGTATCGCCTATCTGGCCACCGGCTTCCGCATAAAATGGAGTTTTATCCAGCTGGATGCGGATCAAACCATCTTCGCCTATATAATAGCGCTGGATCTTGGCTTCACACTCCATCTGGCTATAGCCCACAAATTCCGTGGGGGTGGATTCTGCTAATTCAATCCACTCGATATCTTCTATTTGCAGGGCAAATTTGGAGGCATCGCGTGCTCTTTGGCGCTGGCTTTGCAGCAGGGCTTCAAAGCCCTCCACGTCCACCTGCAGCCCGTGTTCTGCTGCCAAGATCACCGTCAGATCCAGCGGAAAGCCGAAGGTATCATAGAGGGTAAAGGCATCGCGCCCGCTGATGGTATCGCCTTTCAGGGCTTTATAAATCTGGGCAAAACGCTCCAGACCGGTATCCAGGGTGTGGTTGAACCGCTCTTCCTCTGCCTTGATCACCGTTTTGATATATTCCTGTTTATCGGCAATCTCCGTAAAGTGATGCCCCATCACCTCCACCACGCTATCCACCAGTTGATGCAGGAAGGGCTCTCTAAAGCCCAACAGCCTGCCATGACGGGCAGCGCGTCTCAGGATGCGGCGCAACACATAGCCCCGCCCTTCGTTGGAGGGAAATCCCCCATCAGCCAGGGCAAAACAGAGACAGCGGATATGATCTGCCACCACGCGGTGGGAAACGCCATCTTCCGGGCTGTATGGACGCCCCGAAAGCTGCGCCACCCTCTCGATGATGGGCATAAAAAGATCGGTCTCATAGTTGCTTTGCGTGTTTTGGATCACCTGGGCAACGCGCTCCAGCCCTGCCCCCGTATCCACATAGCGGTTGGTGAGGGGGGTGAGGCTGCCATCCAGCTCACGCTTGTATTGGATGAATACCAGGTTCCACAGCTCGATATAGCGGGCACAGCCGGCATTTACACCGCAGACGTGCCCCGGCACGTGGCTCATGTCACAGCTGCCTTCCCCGCGGTCTATATGAATCTCGCTGCAGGGTCCGCAGGGTCCGGTTTCACCCATTTCCCAAAAGTTATCCTCATCGCCATGAAAGCTGATATGTGCGGGATTGATATCCGTTTCGCTCTCCCACAGTTCAAATGCCTCCTGATCGCTATCATGACAGGTGGCATAGAGCTTGTCCTTGGGCAGCTTCCACACATCGGTAAGCAGCTCCCAAGCCCAACGGATGGCATCTTTTTTGTAATAATCTGCAAAGCTCCAATTGCCCAACATCTCAAAGAAGGTGTGGTGATAACCGTCTGCTCCCACCACCTCCAGATCGTTGTGCTTGCCGCCGGCGCGGATACACTTTTGGCTATTCACCGCACGCGGATGGGGCGCAGGCCGCAGCCCCAAAAAGATATCCTTGAATTGGTTCATGCCCGCATTGGTAAAGAGCAGGGTGGGATCATCTTCCGGCACCACGGGCGAGGAGGGCGTAAAGTGATGTGCCCGCTGGGTAAAGAAATCGATAAATGACTGGCGGATTTGTTTACTGCTCAGCAATTTCTTTAACCTCGTTTCCTTCCACATCGTCATAATTTTCCATGATCCACTTTTCTGCGCTCCAGGCGGCAGTGGCGCCATCGGAAGTGGCGGTAACCACCTGCCTCAGCACGGTGTGGCGAATGTCTCCGGCGGCATAGATGCCGGGCAAGTTGGTATGCATATATTCATCGGTGATCACAAAGCCGAAGGTATCCAGCTCCAGGCGGGATTCCACCAGCTCGTTATTGGGCAAAATACCCACGTAGATAAATACTCCATCCACGGGGATAAAGCTGATTTCATTGGTCTTACGGTTAAAAACTTCCAGCTTTTCCACTATCTGACTGCCGTGTATCTTTTGCACCACGGAATCCCACACGATCTCTACCTTGGGGTTTTTGAAAGCACGCTGTTGGATAATCTGCTGGGCACGCAATTGATCACGTCTGTGGATCAGATAAACCTTTTTGGCAAAGCGGGTGAGGAAGAGGGCTTCTTCCACGGCAGAATCTCCGCCGCCCACCACCGCTACCACTTTATCGCGATACAAAGCGCCATCGCAGGTGGCACAATAGGAAACGCCACGCCCCGTGAAGGGCTCTTCGCCAGGAACACTGAGACGGCGGGGATGGGCGCCCGTGCACAATATCACAGCCTTGGCACGCATGGTGCGGCTGCCCGTTTCCACCACCTTACACAGGCCTTCCAGCCCGATGGCTTTGATCTCTTCATCAAAAAACTCGGTGCCAAAACGCTCCGCCTGGGTGCGCATCCGCTCCGAAAGCTCAAAGCCGGAAAGCGGCTCCACAAAACCGGGGTAGTTTTCCACATCTTCTGTCACGGTGATCTGGCCGGCAATAATGGCACGTTCAAACACGGCAGTTTTCAACCCACCGCGTGCCGCATAAATGGCAGCGCTCAAACCGGCGGGTCCTCCGCCAATGATAATGACATCGTATCTCATGAGTTACCTCTTTTCTATGTGAATTATATTTATCCTGAACTTGTCTTTTTAAAGGGGGATGCTTGTCAAGGGAAACGTTGGGTTTGCGCTTGGGCTTGCTGCCCAAGCCAGGGCTCAGAAGACAGTGGACAGAGGACAGGGAAGCGGTAGAACGCCGCAGTTTTACTAACCACGAATTACTCTAATTAAAAGGATTTCACTAAATCATTATAAGCTTGGCATTAGCTCCTGTCTACTGTTCACTGTCCCTGACTCCAGGGCGCTCTTCGTCCATCAATCATCGCGAGCGATAGCGAGCTCCCCAAAGAGTCTCGGCAGAGACGCCATTTTAGGTCAACTCCCGCTATAGCTATACGTTACGAGTCTCACCAGAGACGGCATATTGGGCTTTGCCGCCACTTTTTGTGTTAGCTCCATTTTTTATATGCCAGTGACCTCCCTCTATAATACATAGAGATACGCGGGATTAAAGTCGACAATCACATTCACCACACCATTATAAGATAAAGCCAGGCATGTCGATACAAAATGGTTATAATATTTTATCCAATGCAGATATTGATGTCCAATGAAAGTATGTGAGTGCAAGAGCTTTTGGGCAGACGGATGGATTGTCGATAGCCCTCGCAGTAATGAGGTTATCTGCAAGCAGAGCATCTGCTACTGCCAAAGCTCGAAGATGGAATTTGACATCATAGACAGAGTGATCTCTCAGCAACTGACAGCACCAGCCATCTTCTTCTGGCTTTCATCAGTGGACACCAACATTTTGGCATTGACAGATTGAGCCTCTTTCACAAATAGTGAACCTAAGGAAAATTATTTGCATTGTTGCACTTCAGCACATGGCAAATAGCAAATAGACGGTAGGAAGATGATTACAGATTATCAGGCAAAATACTTTGCTTACGAACTCAGCCGAAAGGGAGGTGCCGGTGTCGAAAGAGTCGGCAGAGCGCTCTTTGACGCTTGTGTCGATTTAAACCCCCACCAAATTGAAGCCTCGTTATTTAGCCTTAGATCCCCTATATCGAAGGGGGTATTGCTGGCTGATGAAGTTGGACTTGGAAAAACCATTGAAGCGGGATTGACCATGTGTCAATATTGGGCGGAGAAGAAGCGCAGAATATAGGTGATCTGTCCCGCATCTCTAAGGAAGCAGTGGGCTTTGGAGCTACAGGAAAAGTTCAATCTACCCTCTGTGGTATTGGACGCAAAAACCGCCAAAGGGCGAATTAGGAATGAGCACGAAAATCCCTTTGACATAAAGCAGATAGTCATTGTTTCCATGCACTATGCCGGGCGCTTAAAGCAAAAAACAAAAACAGATAACTTGTTCACTATCCGCTGGAAAGTGATATAATGATAATCACACAAGGATACTCTTGTCACCGCAATAAAGGAGATTAAATGACCACAGCTGAACGATTGAGAGCCAAACTGATGAATAAACTGAAAGAGCTGTTTCAGCTCTCTCAGCCAGACTTGGATTTTGGTTTTTACCGCATCATGAATACCAAGGCGGAGGAGATCGCCAACTTTATAGATCATGACCTACTGCAAGAGATTAGCGATGCCTTCCAGCTGGTGGATGAAGCCCAAAGAAAGAAGCTGCAGGATGCAGTAGATGCAGAAATCAAAAACGCCAAGGAATATGGCGTACAAGATCCGGAAAACAGCCCCAAGGTGTTGGAGGCAAAAGAAAAACTGAATGCCGCAAAAGATACTGCCACCACCGAAGCTGATATCTACGATCATCTCTATCGCTTCTTTGAGCGCTATTACGATAATGGCGATTTTATCTCCCGGCGTTATTATACCAGAGAAACACCCGGCAAAGCAGCCCCCTTTGCCATTCCTTACAATGGTGAGGAGGTGAAACTGCACTGGGCAAATG